>NZ_VPEP01000009.1:0-100596 GCF_013417035.1 Acinetobacter sp. YH16053 | reverse complement strand
CCCAAGTAGAAGGATAATCTTTTTCAGATTCAATCAATAATTGAACCGCTCTTTCTCTGATTTCAGGGGTATATTTTGGTTTTGTCATTGGAACATTCTCTCAAGAAAGTTGGTCTCCGACAAACCCGGTACGGTTCAAAATATTGGCGCGTTTAGAGTGTAATATCGCTTTTAAATCTGATGGGTTTAGCTGTTCCATAGTAAATACAACCCCTTGTTTTTATTAAAAACTAACAGACTATTATGACAATATCTAGTTTATTGCTATGCAGTACGCCATAGTTTGACGTGTTATTTTTTAAATTTCTTAAAAGAATGGTTTGTTGATGAACTGTACAGCCGATTCTAAAAATGCTTGTATTTTAGAAAATACTTCGCTAGTATTCTTTGCGCTTGAACTTGTTGAAAAATAACAATTTCAGTTTATAGGGCCTATAGCTCAGTCGGTTAGAGCAGCGGACTCATAATCCGTTGGTCCCCAGTTCGAGTCTGGGTGGGCCCACCATATAAAACAACCACTTAGGTGTACTAATCCTAAGTTGTTTTTTATTTTTGAGCTTTAGGAAGCATCAAGGTATCTACTTCATTTAAATACAATTAATACCCTATTGCATAATGAATTCATTATCATGGTGCATTCATCTATTTATTCAAATTTGATAAAAATTGAAATCATCTTAAGCCTATTATTTATATTTTATTGGCGCACAGCACTTAAAAAATGATCACATGATCCATATAGTTCAAAAGCAACACTGTTTTTTTTTGAGATATCATTATCCAAAAACTACACCTTCACTTTCCGAAACATTGCCCGATGCAACTTTAAACGCTTCTCTTTACGCACTTCTAAAAACAACTCAAACATTGACCATACCAAGACCAATAACAACACAGTCAATGCCACAAGAAAAGTCGTCAAATAAGCCACTTTAGTATCCTTCCATGATGCGTGGAATAGTGAAATGATGAATAGAATCATAGCTAATTACGACCAAAGTCTAATGATTTACAAATCATTTGAATAGTGAATTTTTGCTCAATTTAAGACTTAATTTCTCTCAATTCATATATTTTTAATATTAAAAACAAAGTATTTAGAGTTAAAACCAATAAAAGATATAACGCTATATCAACTGCATCACTTGAGATTGCTATATTTCAAACAATTTTCTGTTGACTCTTATATAAAACAAGCAGAAATTATGCATTTCCAGATTCATCAGCTGTTACATCTATGTTGAAAAAATTTATAGGCGAGTCCGCATTCAAACTTGCAGGATGGCAATATCAGGTAGAACCCAACATCCTCGAAAATAAACAAGTGATCGTCGGTTTTGAACACACCTCAATGATGGATGCAATCCTCTCGCTTGCTCTGTTCCAAATTTATGATATTAAAATCCATACTTTAATCAAAAAAGAGCTTTTTAAAGGGCCACTTAAACCTATTTTAGAAAAAGTCGGCGGTATTCCAGTAGACCGTAAATCTAACAAAGATATTGTGTCGCAAATGGTCGAACTTTTTGATCAAAATGAACATTTCAATTTGGTCATCGCACCCGAAGCAACTCGCGCAAAAACAGGTGAAGCCCGCAAGCCAATTCGTACAGGTTTTTGGCATATTGCCAAAGCAGCCAATGTGCCTATCGTTTTAATGTATGCCAACTCACAAACCAAACAAGGTGGGATTTTTGGCAAAATCTATCCGACAGATTTAGATCACGATATGGCACTTATCCAACAATTATATAAAGAACAAGTGGGCTTAGATATTGTCATTCCTGAGCCAAAAACAACTCAAAGCAACACTTAAAAAACCTAAAACTCTGCCCTTTATCTAAAAAAAGGGCTTATGTTAGAATGGGCGCAATTTTGATAGGCATACTGCCAATCTGTAAGGAGCATAGTTCGCATGGCGGGTCATTCCAAGTGGGCCAACATTAAGCATCGTAAAGCCAAACAAGATGCTAGTCGTGGTAAGTTGTTTACCAAATTTATTCGTGAATTAACAACTGCTGCAAAGCTCGGCGGTCCAGATGCGGCAAGTAACCCTCGTTTACGTGCTGTTGTGGAAAAAGCACTTTCAGTTAACATGACACGTGACGTCATTAACCGTGCCATCCAGCGTGGTGCAGGCGGTGAAGATAACGACGATCTTAAAGAAGTAACCTATGAAGGTTATGGTGTAGGTGGTGTTGCGGTTATTGTAGAAACCATGACAGACAACTTAAACCGTACCGTGCCAGATGTACGTCACTGTTTCTCTAAAACTGACGGTAACTTAGGTACCAATGGTTCTGTAGCATTCCTGTTCACAAAACGTGGTGAAATTTCATTTGAAGATTCATCTTTAGAAGATCAAGTGATGGAAGTGGCTTTAGAAGCTGGCGCAGAAGATATTGAAGTGTCTGAAGATGGCATTTTGGTTATTACCACGCCAGAAGCTTTTGGTACAGTTCAAGATGCGCTCACAGCAGCAGGTTTGAAATCTGACAATGCTGAAGTGGTTATGAGTCCATCGACCAAAGCAGAAATTACAGACATCGATCAAGCGAAAAAAATTATGAAAATGATTGATATGCTTGAAGATTTAGATGATGTTCAAAACGTATATACCAACGTTGAATTCTCTGATGAAGTTTTAGCACAATTAGACGCATAATCGGTCTAACTGCAATTCCTAAAAACGCACGTTCTCGTGCGTTTTTTTATAGATCCAGTCAAAATAATTCTAAGATTCTAATAAATTAAACTTTATTTAATAAACCATGACAGTTTAAAACATCATATTCTTTAATCACAAAGCTAGAATGCAAACCTGCCACATGCTCAATTTTACCAATCCGTTTTAATAAAATTTCGCTGTAATTTTCCATATCTCGTGCCACAACCTCTACAATAAAATCTGCAGTCTGTCCTGTCACCAAAAATGCACGTATCACTTCAGGAATGCTTTCCAATTCATCCAAAAATTTGGCAAAAATATCGGTATCGTGTTTGCTCAAAGACACCTGCAACAACACATGCAAACTAAAGCCCAGTTTTTGATAATTAATTTCACGCTTTAAACCTGAAATAATTTTATGATCGATCAGACTTTTAATACGGCGATGCACCGAACTTACCGACAGATTAACCCGCTCGGAAAGTTCATTCAAATTGACATCTTCATTGCTTAAAATTTCTAAAATATGCTTATCGTAGCGATCTAATTCCATTTTCAAGCACTCAATCTAATCTGATAAAATTTAAACTCATGCTGCCATTATACTTAAATTATTTTGCAGACTAAGCATCTTTATCGAAAATTATTTTCCATTATTAAAGCAAAATGTTTATGATTCAACAGATCACCGCTTATCGTTTTGAACAACTTAACAGACAAACGGAACAGCTTTCTAATTTATTGATTTTCAAATTTTTAAATTTAAAAAACTCAACAAAACAACGAATCTACTCATACATTTTCACAATCCCGACCGTCTATCTTTTACAAGTGTATAGAAATGTATTAAAACAGATGCGCTCGACAATAAGCACAATGCAGCACAACAAAACCAATAAAAATACAAGTAATCGTCATGGCTTTTAAATCTCTAAGCTTGCTGAAAATAAAATTAGCTCTGTATTTACCGTAGAAACTCAGACCAGCTCTTTATTCGATGGACTCTTAAGTGGTGGCTCTTTAAGCAATACCTTTTCTGGTTTGCTTGGCAGCCTGACTAGTTCGACCTCGACCACACCTACCCTAGATTCTTTATTAAAAAGTTTACTCTCTGGCAGCAGCTTAGATAGTTCTAGCCTAACCAATCTAATCAGCCAATTTTCAAGCTCGAATACCAACTTAGATATCACCAGTTTAATTAGCAAACTGACACAATCCAATGGCGGTAGCTTCGATATTGCTTCCATCACCAATTTACTCAGCGGCATGATTGGCAGCAATGCAGGTGATTTAGATATTACGAAACTCACCCAATTAGTGAGTGGGTTAATCGGTGGTAATACGGGTAATCTTGATATTGCTCAAATTACTCAATTGGTCAGCGGTTTGATTTTGGGTAATAGTGACCTCGATATGGCCGCAATCACACAACTGGTTGGTGGTTTAATTGGCGGCAATACTGGCAGTTTAGGCGGTATGGATTTTGGTGCTATCGCTGAACTGGTGGGTGGTTTAATCCAAGGCAATGGCGATCTTGATATTGCTCAAATTGCTCAACTGGTTAGTGGCTTGATTGGTGGCAACATCGGTGGAGGTTTAGGCGGTATGGATATCGCGATCATTGCTGAATTAGTAGGCGGTTTAATGCAAGGCAATGGCGATCTTGATATTGCACAAATTGCGCAACTGGCAAGCGGCTTAATTGGCGGTAACATCGGTGGTGATTTAGGTGGTCTAGATATCGCTGCTCTAGAACCAATTCTTGCGTTGCTTAATCCTGAAGGTCAGCTTGCAAGTGACTTTGATCTAGGTGGTTTATTAAATAATCTGACTGGAGATACAACTGGTGGTTTCAGCTTAGATGGCTTGAGTGATGGTTTTGACAACTTAATTTCTGGTTCAGATTTTAACATCAGCGACTTACTGCAAGGTGCGTCATCTACAACCAGTTCAGAGATCAATATTGATAGCTTAGTCCCTGCATTAGGCGATGCATTTGGCAATTTAACTGGTGGCACATCAGACACTCAATTTGATTTAGCTACCCTGCCAAATTTGGTACAGACTTTTGATTTGAATAACTTAAATTCTTTGTTCTAATCCTTGGTTTTAGGTTTTTATACATCAGTATCCAAAAAATACGCGCAGATTGCGCGTATTTTATCTGAGGCGATAACATTTAAATACCGCGCCAATCTACACGTGCATTACGCTCAGTTTGATAAATACGAGAAACATATTGCCCTAAAGGTAAATCCAGCAAATATTTTTTATAATCTTTAAATTCTTCAGAAATCACTTCATCATGTTCTTTTTCCCACGGCGTTCCAGAAATTTCCAAAATAGGTGCAAGCATCGAACACACTGAAATATCGGCTAAACCTAAACGCTCACCCACAAAATAACGCCCGTAATTATCAATCAAATGCTGATTTAAAATGACAATTAATTCATCCATCCGCTGTTTGGATTCTGCAACTTTATCTTGATCGAGCTGATAGCCCTTAGACACCAAGGCTTTAATAATTGGCTTGGAATATTTAGAAAATTGACGCAAATAGCCTTTTTCGCCAATTAAAATTTCCAAAGGTTCTTCACTTTCAGATAATGCATGCGCCAACCCCCATCGACGCACATGCTGCCCCAATTCATCAGCCAAAGTATTTATGGCCAACGCATGTTTATATTGTTCGGCATCACTGCGTAACAAGGCATGTTCGGGGTAAATATCATCTAGATATAAAGCAATTTGAGTCGAATCTGCTATCCAGCGGTCTTGATCACGTAAAATAGGTAATTTATTTTGCCCTGTTTTTAATTGGGCAAAAGCGCGATGCACGCCTGGAATTAAGTTTTGCGCATCATAATCTAACTCTTTATGATCCAATAACCAGCGAGCTTTCTCACAAAAATGAGACAAAGGAAACTGGTATAAGATGCGCATAAAATCTCCATATTTAAAATTTTGATATCCAAAGCAGTATCAATACTGTGCTTGTCATACTTTAGTCATAGCCTCTTATAATTACAATGTAATTTTTATTCAAAATTCAGGCGAAACAGTCAGCAATTCAAAATCAATTCCGAAAAGAAATTCAACGTACAGCATCAAGCACGCTAGATTGGAGAAACATCTGTCCGATGACCTGACTTTATCTGCCCTTTCATGTAAAATCGTGCCTAATTTTTAAATAACACGTTGTGAGTTATTCATGGGTTTTAATTGTGGTATTGTGGGCCTGCCAAACGTTGGTAAATCTACGCTTTTTAATGCTTTAACCAAAGCTGCAATTGCAGCGGAAAACTTCCCGTTCTGTACCATTGAGCCAAATACAGGCATTGTACCTGTGCCAGATTCACGTTTGGACAAATTGGCAGAAATCGTAAATCCGCAACGTGTATTACCAACCACGATGGAATTTGTGGATATTGCAGGTTTGGTTGCAGGTGCATCTAAAGGTGAAGGTTTAGGTAACCAATTCCTTGCCAACATTCGTGAAACCGATGCGATTGCGCATGTAGTTCGTTGCTTTGAAGATGAAAACGTCATTCACGTAAATGGTAAAATTGACCCATTAGATGACATTGCAACCATCAATACCGAACTTGCTTTGGCCGATTTAGAAACGGTAAGTAAAGCCATTACACGCTTAGCAAAATCTGCCAAAGGTGGCGATAAAGAAGCCGTAGCGACCAAAGCCGTTTTAGAAAAAATCCAACCTTTACTGGATGATGGCAAGCCTGCACGTGCAGCCAATTTAGATGACGATGAACGCAAATTGGTTCGTGGTTTTGGTTTATTAACCTTAAAACCAACCATGTATATTGCGAACGTGGCAGAAGATGGCTTTGAAAATAACCCGCACTTAGATGCAGTCAAAAAACTTGCTGCAGAAGAAAATGCGATTGTGGTGCCTTTATGCAACCAAATTGAAGCCGAAATTTCATTGCTTGAAGATGAAGACCGTGCAGAATTCCTAGAAGCACTAGGTATGGAAGAACCAGGTCTGAACGTAGTGATTCGTGCAGGTTATGCGCTGTTAGGTCTGCAAACTTACTTTACTGCAGGCGTACAAGAAGTCCGTGCTTGGACAGTGAAAGTAGGTGCAACTGCACCACAAGCAGCAGGCGTAATTCACACTGACTTTGAAAAAGGCTTTATCCGCGCAGAATGTATTGCTTATGAAGATTTCGTACAATACAACGGCGAAGCAGGTGCAAAAGAAGCAGGTAAATGGCGCTTAGAAGGTAAAACTTATATCGTTCAAGACGGTGATGTTTTACACTTCCGCTTTAATGTTTAATTTTTTTATTGCTTAGTTTTAGAACAATGCTTGCAGCAAAGCATTGATTCAACAACAAACCTCGATGTAAGCATCGAGGTTTTTTTATGGGCGATTCTGCATCACATCAATGCAAAATAATCTCACTAAGACTGCACCACATTGCCCTTTTGTTTCGGGTCGGTATTACCCAATTCAGGATGCGCCAAAGCATCAGCACATTGTTTTTTATCCCGTTCATAATCAGCTTGTTTTTGTGCAAGACTGCTTGAACTGTCAATCGTCGCACGTGCCCAAATTTCCAAACTGGTCAAAGCCTTACGACACAGCGCATATTTCCCTTCCGTTACAGAGTCGGTCATTTTGACATTAATACGCCAGTCGGTACTTAATTTACGGGCAGGTTTGCGGACTTTATCTTCAATTAAGTTACGCTGTTTACGATACACGTACGGCTCAACTTCATTCATTAATTCCCACGCGGCTTGCGCATACACAGTCGCATCATTGGTGAGTTTTGGCGCAGGCTTAATTTCTACTGTTTTTTGCGGGTTGTTGTCATTGCTACACGCTTGCAATAACAGGCTACTGCATAACATTGAAGCAAGCAGGATTACAGGTGTTTTCAATTTCAACATATCGGTTCGCCCATACAAACAATTCGGCATCATGCTAATGAATTCAAGTATAATACACAATCTTCATTTGACCCATCGTTCAACTTTCTCCCACAAGGTGTGTCGTGTCCGTACACAATATTCAAACTGCGCCCGCAGCAAGTTTTTGGCAAGGTGCAAAAGATAGTCAGGCGATTATTTTCACCTATCTGCCTGTTTCTTTTGCTTTTGGTGTTTCTGCAACTCAATTCGGCTTTAGCGCATGGGAAGCCTTATTTTTATCTTGCTCGATGTATGCAGGGGCGAGTCAATTTTTAGTCGTTGCCTTATTGGGCAGTGGAACTTCAATCTGGATGACCGCATTAACGGTAATCGCCTTGGATATTCGACATTTACTTTACGGCCCGGCCTTACAAAACCTGATTCAAGATCGTTTAAACCTAAAAAAAACTGCAATTTGGTCATGGGGTCTGACCGATGAAGTTTTTGCCTCAGGCATGATTAAACTGTCACAGCGCCGTCAGGAATGGTCTGAATCATGGATGCTTGGACTGAGTTTATTTAGTTGGTTGTCTTGGGCATTAGGCTCTTTGTTAGGCGGATTATTTGCCGATCAAGTCACTAAAATGCCACAGTTTTTGCAAGCGGCGCTCGACTTTTTACTGCCCGCTTTATTCCTTAGCTTCTTATTGGCAGCATTTGAAAAGAAACACACCTTTGTCGTGGGAATCACCATTCTAGTATCTGCCGTAGCTTGTTATTTTATTGACTTATCTGCTGCAATTTTTATTGGGATTTCTTCAGGTATTTTGGCGGGATTATTTAAACACTATGTTTTAAAACAACCCGACCCTGAACATACAGGAGCAAAATCATGAGTTTAGAAATTATTTTGGTCGGTATTATGGTCGGTATCGCAAACTTCGCCTCACGTTTTGGGCCATTTTTTGTGATTCAAAAGTTTCAACAAGGCTCACAGCAACGTGGTGTTTTATGGCTTAAAATCGCTTTGGGCAGCATTGGTATAGCCGCAATTAGCTCTATGCTCGTGGTTGCAACCTTGCCACCTTTGCTTGAAACACCCAATAAAAGTTTTGCGATGTTGATTGGCTTTTTAGTGCTGACAGGTTTGTATTTTAAGTTTAAGAAAATCGTACCTGCAACGCTTACCGCAGCCATCACCTATGGTTTAATTTATACTTATGTGCCATTTTCGTTCTAATGTTGCTGAAATTTAGAGGTTGAATCGTCCAAATGAGCTATTTCAGGATTCAGCCTTAATTACTATAAAGCACTGAATGCAATACAATGAGATGACAAAATCATGATTTTATTGCAAACAGGGCTTAACTCATGGAACAGTTCTGCTATGCTAAAAGCCCACTTTAGCAAGGACGATTCACATGAGCGTGACCATTGGTACTCCCCTTCAATCTTCTGCTTTCAAGGTTTTGCTATTGGGTTCAGGGGAACTCGGTAAAGAGGTGGTAATTTCACTGCAACGCTTAGGCGTAGAAGTACATGCCGCCGATCGCTACGACCATGCGCCAGCCATGCAAGTCGCACATTATGCTTATACTTTAAACATGGCAGATGCCACAGAATTAAAACAACTGATTGAAAAAATTAAACCTAATTTAATTGTGCCTGAAATTGAGGCGATTGCGACATCAGTTTTACTTGAAATTGAAGCGCAAAATATTGCAACAGTGATTCCATCTGCCAAAGCGGTAAATTTGACCATGAACCGTGAAGGCATACGTCGTTTAGCTGCGGAAGAATTAGGTTTGCCGACATCCGCTTATCGCTTTGCCAATTCTCTCGAATCTTTCCGCGCTGCATGTGATGACATTGGTTATCCAAACTTTGTGAAGCCTGTGATGTCATCTTCAGGCAAGGGACAATCGCGTGTCACCTGCTTTGATGAAGTTGATGCAGCTTGGGAATATGCCCAGACTGGCGGGCGTGTCAATCAAGGCACTGTGATTGTTGAATCACAAATTGACTTCGATTTTGAAATTACCTTATTAACCGTACGTGCTAAAAACCCAGAAACTGGTGCGATTGAAACTTCATATTGCGACCCAATTGGTCACCGTCAAGATGCAGGCGACTATGTAGAAAGCTGGCAACCTCAAGCCATGAGTGATGCTGCCTTGACTGAAGCCAAACGAATTGCACACAAAGTGACTACTGCCTTAGGTGGTTGCGGTATTTTTGGTGTAGAGCTGTTTGTGAAAGGCGATAAAGTCTGGTTCAGTGAAGTATCTCCACGTCCACACGACACAGGTTTGGTGACATTGGCTTCACAATTCCAAAGTGAATTTGAATTACATGCCCGCGCGATTTTAGGCTTACCTGTCAATACCACACGCCATAGCGTTGCAGCCAGTGCGGTGATTTATGCAGGTGTCGATGCAACGAATCTTTCATTTTCTGGCCTGAATCTTGCATTAGCACATCCCGATACAGATTTACGTTTATTTGGCAAACCTGAAGGTTTTGAGCGTCGTCGTATGGGCGTTGCCACTGCACGAGCAGAAACCACAGAGCAAGCGCGTGAGCTAGCTCAGCATACTGCGGACACTGTTCGCGTACATTTAAACGAAAATCAAAATTAAGCTCGTCATTGCATAACGGAATTGTCCATGATCATTACATTACCCTTGCTGAATTATGTAAAAAGCAACCATGACATTCAGGCCATTAACCAATGGCGCACCGATGTCGAAAATCAGCTACAACAATGTTTTGAAAATGGACAATCCATTCGTGAAGTGATTTTGGCGCGTTCTAACCTGATTGATGAAGCGCTCACTTTCTTATGGCAACATGCTGAATTAGACAAAACCGATTTGAGCCTATTTGCAGTGGGCGGCTATGGGCGTAAAGAAATGCTGCCCTATTCCGATGTCGATATTATGGTGTTGTCGGAAGATGCAATCACATCAGAACAAGAACAACTTATTTCGACCTTTATTTCGTCTTTATGGGATGTTGGCAACTTCAAACCTGCCACCAGCGTGCGGACTATTCAGGACTGTGTGATTCAGGCAACCAGTGATTTAACTGTTGCAACTGCCTTGATTGAAGCGCGTTTAATTACAGGAAATCAGCAGCTTGCCAAATGGCCGCGTCGTATTGTTTCGCAGACTTGGACAGATAAAACCTTTTTTGATGCCAAAATGGAGGAGCAAAGCAAGCGTTACGCGCAGCACAATGACACCGAAAGTAATTTAGAACCTGATATTAAAAATGCTCCGGGCGGTATTCGTGACATCAACCAAATTGGCTGGATTGCCAAACGCCATTTTCGCGTCAATCGTATTTACGACTTGGTGCATTTAGGTTTTATTTCAGAATTTGAATTGGGTGTACTTGAAGAAGCCGAAAGCTTTTTATGGGAAATCCGTCATCATCTCCATCGTTTAACCAAACGTGATGAAAACCGTTTATTATTTGATTATCAACGAGATATTGCAGCAACTTTTGGCTATGTTCGAGAAGAAGGTAAACCGCAAAATTACCCGATTGAACAATTTATGAAGCGTTATTATCGCTCTGCACAGCAAGTTTCCACTTTAAATGAAATGTTGCTGGCCTATTTTAATGAGTCGGTCATTACCCCGCGTTTGCCTAATTATGAACGTAACATTGAAGAAATTAATGAAAATTTTAAACTGGTCGATGGCAAACTTGCCGTGCAGCACCACAAAATTTTCTCAGAAAAACCAAGCGCAATTTTAGAAATTTTCTATTTATTGGCCAATCGTCCTGAAATTGAAGGAATTCGCGCACGAACACTGCGCCTGCTGACACTTGCAGCCAAGCGTATTGACCAAAGTTTCCGTGATGATCCAACGCATCAAGCGCTGTTTATGGCAATTTTGCGCTCACCGCACCGCTTGTATAATACCTTGGTGACTATGAAACGCTTAGGTGTATTGGGCAATTACATCCCCGCTTTTGGTCAAATTACAGGTTTAATGCAATACGACTTATTCCATATTTATACAGTCGATGCGCACATTTTACTATTACTCCGCAATTTAAGCCGCTTCAAAGAACCTGAATTCGCGAAAGATTTTCCTGTGGTCAGTTCGGTATTTCAGCGTTTAGCCCGTCGTGACATTATTTATTTGGCTGCGATTTTCCATGATATTGCTAAAGGTCGTCGTGGTGATCACAGTGAACTTGGTGCGGTAGATGCGATTGAGTTTTGCCGTAAACACGGATTTACTGAACGTGAATGTAACCTTGTGGCATGGTTAGTCAAAAATCACTTGTTGATGTCAGTCACAGCACAGAAAAAAGATATTTCTGACCCCGATGTGGTCAAGGAATTTGCCGAAAAAATGGGAGATATGGAGCATTTAGATTATCTCTATACCTTAACGGTTGCTGATATTAATGCGACTAATCCAACACTCTGGAACTCATGGCGTGCATCCTTAATGCGCCAACTTTATACGCAAGCGCGTGATGTCATTCGCTCAGGACTTGGGCGTCCCGTCGATTATCAAATGCTGATTGAAGACACCAAATTTGCGGCAAGCGAGTTACTGGTTAAAGATTTTGAACTCAGTGCTGTTGAAAAAGTCTGGCAAGAACTGGGCGATGAATACTTTATTAAAGAATCTGCCGATGAAATTGCATGGCATACCCGCGCGATTTTGGAGCATGGCGATAATCCTGCACCATTAGTGCTCATGCGCGCGCACCGAAAATCAGCACAAGACGCAGTACAAATCTTTATTTACACGCAAGACCAACCCAACCTATTTGCCACAACTGTCGCTATTTTAGACCGCATGAACCTTGACGTTCAGGATGCACGAATTATTACTGCGACCAAAGCCTTTAGTTTGGATACTTACGTGGTCTTAGACCGTTTTGGCACACTCTTAACAGACCCTGAACGTGAAGAAATGGTGATTGAGGCTTTAGTGAATGCCTTGAGCCAGTCAGATAAATATCCGGGTCTGATGCAACGCCGCATTCCGCGTCAATTACGTCATTTTGACATTGAAAATACAGTAGAAGTGACTTTCAATGCAGCGCTGAATCAAAACATGGTCGAAATTGCCACACTAGATCATCCCGGATTACTCGCCAAAATTGGCGGCTTGTTTATGATGCAAGGCTTAGATATTCACTCCGCCAAAATTGCCACCCTGGGCGAACGTGCCGAAGATATTTTCTTCGTCACCAAAAAAGATGGCAACCCAATGACAAAATCTGAAGCAGATACCTTTGCAATCCAGCTCAAAGCTGCTTTAGATGAGGCCTCTAATCAGGTCTGTGGTCAACATTAACTTCAATTTACGGAACATCCATGAACTCAAGTTTGTCCTTATTACATCCTTACCCTTTTGAAAAGTTAAACAAACTATTTCAGGACGTACAACCTGCAAATTTGCCGTTAATTCCACTGTCTATTGGCGAACCTAAACATCCTGCACCTGAATTTGTCAAACAGGCCATTATTGATAATTTTCAGCATTTATCAACTTATCCGAACAGCAAAGGTCTGCCTGAATTACGTCACAGCATTGCCCATTGGCTGACACAACGCTTTCATTTAAAGCAAGTTAACCCAGACACACAAGTACTCCCCGTTTCAGGTACACGTGAAGCGATTTTTTCCTTTGTACAAGCCTTGATTCGACGTGAAGATGCGCCTTATGTAGTGATGCCCAATCC
This sequence comes from Acinetobacter sp. YH16053, assembly GCF_013417035.1. Classification (NCBI taxonomy): domain Bacteria; kingdom Pseudomonadati; phylum Pseudomonadota; class Gammaproteobacteria; order Moraxellales; family Moraxellaceae; genus Acinetobacter; species Acinetobacter sp. YH16053. The sequence goes on along the minus strand of NZ_VPEP01000009.1, from coordinate 87,325 downwards.
GTTTTATCAAATTTATGAAGGGGCAACTTTATTGGCAGGTGCTCAACCCTATTTCATCAATTGCACCGAAGACAATAATTACTTGGGTGATTTTGATGCTGTACCTGCAAAAGTCTGGGAAAAAACTGCTTTATTATTTGTCTGTACACCGGGAAATCCAACGGGTGCTGTCCTTTCAAAAGAACAATTTAAAAAGCTGATTGCCCTGTCAGATCAATATAATTTTGTCATTGCATCTGATGAATGTTATTCAGAATTATGGTTTGACCAAGCGCCTACAGGTTTACTGGAAGTCTGTGCCGAACTTGGACGCGATGACTACAAAAACTGCATCGTATTCCATTCTTTGTCTAAACGCTCAAACTTACCCGGCATGCGTTCAGGCTTTGTTGCGGGCGATGCCAACTTATTAAAACCTTATTTGCAATATCGTACCTATCATGGTGCGGCAATGCCTGTACAACATCAATTGGCATCTATTGCAGCTTGGGATGATGAACAGCACGTTGAAGATAATCGTCAACAATATCGCGCCAAGTTTGAATTATTCCAAACGGAACTTGGGCATTTACTGCCATTAAAAAAACCAGATGCAGGTTTTTATTACTGGCTCAAAGTCGACCATGATGAAAATTTTGCCAAAATATTGATGGAAAAAGCCCATATTAAAGTGCTGCCAGGTCGGTATTTATCTCGTGAAACCGCACAAGGTAACCCGGGTGAAAACCATGTTCGCTTAGCTTTGGTTGCAGATTTGGCGCAATGTGAACAAGTAATTCAACGTCTTAAAGCGATTTTATAAGTTAATGATTTCAATTAAATTTAAGGCGATCATCTGATCGCCTTAATTATCTTACTTGCACAAGCGCAAGCCTTTATCGTAAAGCCTTTTCAATTTCCGCCTGCAAATCTTCAGGTTTTGTGGTCGGAGCAAAACGGTTCAACACCTTGCCATCTTTGCCAATTAAAAACTTGGTGAAATTCCATTTAATTCCGTTGCCCAAAATACCTTTACTGTTATTGGTCAGGTAACGGAAAATCGCATGTGCTTCAGGACCTTTCACATCAATTTTGCTAAACATTGGAAAACTGACACCATAGTTTTTTTGGCAGAAGCTCCCAATTTGCTCATTGGAGCCTGGATCTTGCCCACCAAACTGATTGCACGGAAAGCCCAAAACTTCCAGACCTTGGTCTTTATATTGTTGGTATAACTTTTCCAAACCCGCAAATTGAGGCGTAAAACCACACTTGCTGGCTGTATTTACAATCAACAAAACCTTCCCTTCATAATCGCTAAAGGCTTTATTTTGTCCATCTAACAACTCAGCTTCAAACTGATAAATGTTGGTCATGGATAATTTCCCTCATCATTTTTTTCTTGTGTTTTGAGTTCTAAAGAAGCCGAATTGACACAATAGCGCAATCCTGTTGGCTGTGGACCATCATCAAAAACATGCCCTAAATGTGCGTCACAATGATGACAAACAATCTCAGTACGCTGCATGCCATGCGAACCATCCTGATGTTCTTCAATCACCCCAGGCTGGATTGGACGATAGAAACTTGGCCAACCGCTACCGCTGTCATATTTTGTTTCAGATGAGAATAGCGCTGTACCGCAACAACGACAGGTATAAATCCCCTCTTGTTTAGTATTCCAATATCTCCCCGTAAAAGCAGGCTCCGTGCCTTTTTGACGTGTAATCCGAAATTCCTCTGGTGATAACTCTCTTTGCCATTCTCGGTCTGTTTTATTGAGTTTTCCCATCACTAACTCCTTTAAATCTTTGACATTCAGTGTCATGCTTCAGTACTTCCATTTTTACGCTAGACCTTGCAAAATATCTAGCTAAATTTCAGCATAGATTGTGATATTTCAGTAATCTATAATTTATTTATCTTCTAATCATTGGATGGAACTATGTCCGTACTAGGTAACACGACTCCGCGCGAAATAAAAAAATCATCAAAACTTGAGCATGTATGCTACGACATTCGCGGACCTGTGTTACGAGCGGCCAATGAAATGGAAGAGGCCGGTCATAAAATTATTAAACTGAATATTGGCAACCCTGCCCCATTCGGTTTTGAAGCGCCACAGGAAATTATTAATGATGTCGCATTGAATTTGCCTAATGCGATTGGTTATACCGACTCCAAAGGGATTTTCCCTGCGCGTAAAGCGATTTGTCAGTACTATCAGCAAAAAGGCATTTTCGATATGCATGTCAATGATGTGTATATAGGCAACGGCGTGTCTGAACTGATTGTTATGGCGATGCAAGGCTTGTTGGACGATGGCGATGAAATGCTGGTACCAATGCCTGACTACCCGCTTTGGACTGCGGCAGTGAATTTATCGGGCGGTACTGCTATTCACTACAAATGTGATGAAGAAAACTTTTGGTATCCAGACATTGCCGATATGGAAAGCAAAATCACGCCAAATACGCGCGGTATTGTCATTATTAACCCGAATAACCCAACGGGTGCGGTTTATCCACGTCATGTGTTGGAACAAATTGTAGCATTGGCAAAAAAATATGACTTAATTTTATTTGCCGATGAGATTTACGACAAAATTATTTATGACGGCATTGAGCATGTTGCGGTTGCAGCTTTAGCGGGTGATCAACTCTGTATCTCATTTAATGGCTTGTCTAAATCGTATCGCATTGCGGGCTTCCGTTCAGGCTGGATGGCGATTACAGGCGATAAATCACGCGCTGCAGACTACATTGAAGGTTTAGACATGTTGGCGTCTATGCGCTTGTGTGCCAACCATCAGGCGCAGTACGCGATTCAAACAGCATTGGGTGGTTATCAGTCTATCAATGACTTGATTCGTCCGGGTGGTCGTTTATACGAACAACGTAACATTGCATGGGAAATGCTGAACGACATTCCTGGCGTGTCTTGTGTCAAACCTGAGGGTGCAATGTATTGCTTCCCGAAACTTGATCCAAACGTCTATCCAATTGAAGATGACGAAAAGTTAATGCTCGATTTACTCAAAGCAGAAAAAGTTTTATTGGTTCAAGGTACAGGTTTTAACTGGCCAACGCCTGATCATTTCCGTGTGGTGTTCTTGCCAGCAGAAAATGAATTACGTGAAGCAATGACACGTTTAGGTCGTTTCTTGGCAAAAATCCGCTAAGATCAAACCGAATCTCTCTTTTAAAATGCCGTGTTAATTACGGCATTTTTTATGGATTTTAATTTATTTCTATTTTATCTTTACATCTCTGGTCCATCATCAAGCAGTAACACAGCAAAGCGATAACCTGACACTTGGGGATACACTTTTACACGCCCGCAAAAGCATGCTGTAATAGCCACAAGCGATTAAGTTTCAGGAATTGAGCATGCACTACCAAGTCCATCTTATTGATGCGCAAAAACCATCACAAAATTATATTTGGTTGCTTGAACATTGTGCCAGCAAACAAGTGGTGGTGGTTGACCCTACCGATGCCAAACCTGTTGAAGATTTTTGCCAAAATCATGGTTTAGAGATCGCGCAAATTTGGTTGACGCATTGGCATCAAGACCATATTGGCGGTGTACCTGAACTCATTGCAGAACGTAATTTACCTGTTTATGGGCCACGTGAAGAATTGAGCAAAATTCCGTTTATCACGCATCCTTTACAAAACCAAGATCATATCAATTTTCATGATTTACAGGTCGATGTTATTGCCGTTCCGGGACATACCTTGGGGCATATTGTGTATTTTATAGATGCGTTGGATGTATTGTTCTGTGGCGACACTTTATTTGCGATGGGCTGTGGGCGTGTTTTTGAAGGTACATATTTGCAAATGTATCAATCTTTAAACCGCTTGGCAGCGCTGCCTCCGCGTACCCGAGTATATTGCACCCATGAATATACATTGGCGAATGCACAATTTGCACTGCATGTAGAACCCGACAATGTTGCCATTCAAGAGCGTTATCAACAAATTGAAAGTTTACGCATGCTTAATCAACCCACTTTGCCAAGCAGCATCGAACTAGAACTGGAAACCAATCCATTTTTAAGGGCCGAAAGTGTCGAAGAATTTCAGAAATTACGTGAACTCAAAGACAACTTTTAAATTGATGCTTTGATCATAAAGCATCTGATATTTCTCTCGGATTATAAAATCTGATTACTGGCAGCAAACTCATCTAATTGAGTTTGCGTCACCACACGCACAGCATTCATTTCATCGACCCGCACCAAAAGTAAATTGGACAATGCAGGCTGATAACGGCGTGCGCTGCCAAAAGGCGTATAAGCCACTTTGGATTGCGAGGAAAACAGTAACCAATCTTCATGCCCAAGCATCACAGCAAAAGGCTCTAGCCCTTGATTTTGCATCTGCTTCACTATGTACTCAGCCTGCTGTTGGATTGTTTGTGCAGTCATGTTTATTTTCCAAATCTTCAAACTCAACCATAGTATAAGCTAATGTCCATTTGGTGCCGACATGCTCCACACTGATATGCATTGCGCTAAATTAAAGCTTGGCATAAAAAATGGATAATCTTTATGTGTTAATGCTGAAAATAAATACAGTCTAAAACCAAAAATCATTAACAAATTATTTCCAAGTCATCTTTTGGCAATATATCTAAGACCTTAAAATTAATTACGCCACCTCAGTTAAAATAATAAATATCAATAATTTACAAATAAATAATTCTTTTAAAATATTCTAATTGCTTAAAAGGACTTTAGATTTCTAAAAATCAGTGAAAAAAATGTCAAAGAAATACATTTCTGCCCTTTAAAAATTCAAGAAATATCCCTATTAATAATTAAATAAATGGATAGGAGTTCTCTCGTGAAAAAAGTTGTTAAAGCAAAAAATTTAATTGCGTTTCGTATTTGGTTAGAAAAATTAGGTTATTCAGTCAAAAATTTGGCGGATGGTCACGGTTTCACATTTAGCTTTCAAAAAGAATATGGTTTGGTCACTTGCGAGCTTTCTGGTAATGCTTTAGCAATGAAATTAGGCGAGGAATTTGAAGACCATTTAAAAGCATAAGTACTTATACAATATAGATAAGTATGCGATAACGGTTGAACTTGATAGGATGCAAAAATAAAAATTCAAATCGTATTTCATCAACACTTAAAGATGATCTTGCCCATAACCTGTTTATGGGCTTTTTTTTATACTGAACTTTAAATCTTAAAATACATCTAAGCCTTGTCAAAGAGATGCAATGATTTAAAGCTAAAATAACAGGCAATAAAAAAGCAAGGTCATTGCCTTGCTCTTTAATGTATGGTGGGGACGGAGAGACTCGAACTCTCACACCTCGCGGCGCTGGAACCTAAATCCAGTGCGTCTACCAATTTCGCCACGTCCCCAACATCGGGTACCAACTGAGTTGTTGGATTTTAATTTGGCAGAGGATCAAGGATTCGAACCTTGACGAACGGTTTTGGAGACCGTCATGCTACCATTACACCAATCCTCTGTAACTTAAAATCAAGCTGACTTGATATTTAAGTGGTGGGGACGGAGAGACTCGAACTCTCACACCTCGCGGCGCTGGAACCTAAATCCAGTGCGTCTACCAATTTCGCCACGTCCCCGATGGCTGTGTATATTATAGAGATCACTTCCTGATGACAAGCCTTTTTTATAAAAAAGCACAATGACTGTTTAAATAAAAAACAAAAAACTATTTTTTGATTTTTTCTTAAGCATATTCAGCCACTAAGCCATAATTTCAACTCTGCAATACTCGTTGCACGCTGCGAATAGGACTTTGCCAACATGTGATTCAGCAGTGGTAAAAATGCTTGTAGATGCGTAGAAAGTTGGATATGCAATCTTTGACAATGTAAATACGCCCAATCGTGGTAACTATTTGCCTGCAAGCGTTGTTGCGTTAACCATTCATAAAAAATAATGCCTAAAGCATAAATATCACTTTGTGCAGTTTTGAGCTGTCCGTGAAATAATTCTGGTGCCATATAACGTGGCGTTGCAGTCATCCCCTGACATTGAATATCTGCAATTTGCTGTACTTGCTCAAAATCTAACAGTTTGATTTGCCCATCCAACTGCACAATATGTTCAGCTTTTAAGTCAGCATGAATCCAACCTAATTGATGTAATGCTTCCACTGCTTCAAAGACACGCAAAAATATGTGTTTAATCGCTTCTGTATATTCAGGTAAATTACCCATCACAAAAACAGCTTGCGCTTCAGGTAAAATTAAAGCACGTGAATAGACCTGTGAATAATGCGATGAAATGTCATGTGAATTACCCTGCGACTGAATATGAATGGGTGCAGCATCCATCAATTCACATGGCAATAAAAAAGATAAATATGATGATTGCGCGTACTGTTTATAAAAGTTCCATTCTTGTGCAAAACCCTGCTCTACTGTCGCATGAACACCTTGTTGTTGGGCTTTCAGCCAATAAAACTGCCCTTGATGTTCAAAACGATAGATATGCCGACCATATTGCAAACTTTGCGCTTTACTGCGCAGCTCGAACTGCGCAGTATCTAACTGTTGAACATCCAAATTTAAAACATTAAACAACACTTGCGCCAGTGCGCATTTCTGCTGCGACTTCGGTGGATACCTCTATTTGTGGTACATTTAATAACTCTAAGCAATGTTGCAAAGTTTTACCGACACGTGCATGTGTTTCAATTGATGAAATTTTCGGCCAAGTCGCACGCTCGCCTTCACGCTGTAAAATTTTAAATAAATGTGGTTTCGGGTTTTGCAACATATAGCTGTAATGACGCAGGTTATAGCTTCCTACAATATTCACATCACCATAATAGCGTTGATCGACAATGCCATAGCCATGATCTAGCAAACGACGCACTGGCGGTACAGCTCCTGCGCGCTCACGTACAAAATCCATTACCCCACGACTAATGACTTTGCCCTGACGACGAATAATCCGTTCTGGCCAACTCAGCATATCTTTACGATAACGCTTAATATCATCCTGCATAAAAGGCACTACATGCGGATTGACCTGACTGGCGATGGTGTAGTTAATATTATACAAACGTGCCATTTTTTCCTGTGGGAAATCGCTACGCACACTGCCATCCACCCAACGGGTTTTACCCATATATGGAGTGTGTTCGCCATCATAACGCTTGTTGGTTAAACGTACTGGTGGAAATAAAATTGGCACAGCACACGAGGCCAACACCGCACTCCAAACCAACAAATCTGGCGCAGTGAAGCTGTTCATAATGCGTGAGTCTTGCGATGCATCATAAGGCGCAACCGCCACATTAATATGCAAACCTGATTTTTGAAAAGCTTCTTCAAACGTGGTATCGCCCAAGTTTTTGATCAGGAATTTTTTTAAATAATGCACATCGGCAATTCCACCATTGCCTTTAAGAATTTCGCGCATTTGTCTAAACTGAAATGCTTCGTGGAAAAATGACTCACCACCCAAAATATGCTGTACTTCTTCAGGTTTTGCGATGCCTAGCATTGCAGTCATTATTGCACCCGCGCTCGAACCCGACAGCACTTTAGGCATTAAATCCTGTTCAAGTAAGGCCTTACAAACACCTGTATGAAACAAACCTAGCGTTGCCCCACCAGAGAACATCAAGGCAGGTTGTCCGTATGCAGTTTGGCATTGCTGAAAAAACTCTATTTTTTCTACTTTGGTTAAAGCCTGACATTCATCTGAAGCGACAAAAGCCAAACTTTTACTGACTTCATCCACATAATCTTCAATAATTTTTTTAGTACCCACATAGGTTGCAGTAAACAACATCGGATGGGCAATATTGGCGATGTCAAAAGTTAAACCTTCACGCAAAATATAAATTAAATCGTGACTGCGTTCGGTGGTGCGATAACGGCGTAATAAATTTAAACGATGCGAGATAATTTCCGCATCAAAATATGGCGAACTGTTGTCATATTTCCATTCTTGCGCACCAGTTTCTTCATCTATACGAATGGCAATACTTTTCCATTCTTCATACGATTCGGCATTTTGAATTTGGCGCTTGAGTTTTTTTATGCGATAGGCTTGATGCGGATTAACATCTTCGGTGAAATCTTTAAATAACATAGCATTCCTCAATCCGTTGGTTTATTCGCAGCACTACGCTTGCCTATGCCTACTATACACAACAATATCTAAAAAATTGTAATACGCGTCAATGACTCGATTCACACTTTGATTGTCAAATCTAGGTCAATTGCGCTAGTCTTAAAGTGTAGCAATCTGATCTGCATTTTTTAAGCTGAATTATCATGGCAAACCTAGATTTACCCGACAACATCTTATTATCACTTTCTCATGTACTCCAACAACTACAGCAAAGTTTACCTGCTTTAAAACAAGAAACCGACTTTTCCGCCATCGCATTCAAATGGCAAGATCGACAATTGATAGCGATTCAACAACCAAGAAAAATTGATTTAGATGATTTAAAAGGCATCGAAAAGCAAAAAGAAAAAGTCATTCAAAACACCTTGCAGTTTTTAAATGGCTTACCTGCCAATGATGTGTTACTTACAGGCTCACGCGGTACGGGAAAATCATCTATTGTACGTACCCTATTGACCGAGTATGCCAATCAAGGATTACGTTTAATTGAAATTGAACGCGATGATTTGTCTGAATTGCCAGAAATTCAAAAAATCATTCAGCATCGTCCTGAAAAATTTATTGTCTACTGTGATGATTTAGCTTTTAACGCAGAAGATGAAAATTATCGTAGTTTAAAAAGTGTTTTAGATGGTTCATTACAATCAGGTTCCAGTAATTTTATTATTTATGCAACCAGTAACAGACGTCATCTATTACCTGAATTTATGCATGAAAATACACCTGTCACTCGTGTAGATGTACCGCAATATACTGAGTTGCATCCTCAAGAAGCAATTGAAGAGAAAATTTCACTGTCTGATCGCTTTGGTCTATGGCTGTCGTTTTATCCAATGGATCAAAATCTATATTTAGAAATTGTGGAGCATTATTTACACAAAGCCGAAATGCCAATGACTGCCGAAGTACGTGCAGAAGCATTAAGATGGTGTCAGGCACGTGGACAGCGTTCAGGGCGTGCTGCCTATCAATTTTCTAAACACTGGATTGGCTCGCAGCAACTTAAAGCACTTTAAATATTTTAATGGGTTGTTTGCATATAGAAGATAGTCAGCAACCCACTCTATTTAAACGCGCTAAATGACTGAGCGACTACTGACCTTGTTCTGCAGCAATCCGTGCCAATGTGTCTTTATAAAATTCTTCGCCATGCGCCTGCATTTCTGCCACAGTCGGCTCTCCTACATATACTTCTTGCGGTACTGTCGCTTCAGGTGTGATAGCCGAAGGATGAGTTGCTGCAGTAGTCAAACGAGTCGGCACTTCGACCTGTTGGGCTGTCACTGAACTCGGCTGATTTTCTGTACTATTTATATTTTGCTGTATTGACTCAGCCCCTTCGCAAGCGGTCAATACCATCATCCCCATCACACAAATAATGCAAAATGTATTTTTAAATCGCATGTTTATCTCAATTGGTTTTATATTAAATATCTACCAAAAATCATAGTTTAAAGTTGAAAACACAACAATTGGACAGGATTCACAGATTTAAATACTGCTGTCAGCTACTTTATGGATTTCTATAAATTGTAGGATGAGTGCACAAACAAATAAAGCAGTTCTATTTGAAACCAATACGTGAAATAAAGTTTGGGATAGAATATGACTATAAAACTTCAAAAAAATTAAAAATATTTATATTGCAATTATTTAATTTTACTTAATAAGATCAACTTTAGTCCATTGTATTATTTTATGAACCCATTATTCGCTTAAGATGCAATCTCTTTAAAACAAACAACGGTTAAAAAATAATGTTTAAATTTAAAAATTTGTTAATTACAGTAAGTTTAATTACAACGCTTACAGCATGTACACAAGTGAAAACGCAAGAGTATTATGCCGAGAACTTAGATGAAGCTAAAAAAGTTTTGCAGAAGTGCGAAGAAATGGCCAATCAAGGTAAATCACTAGAAGGTAAAAAATTAGAAAACTGTACAAATGCAGGGAATGCTGTGATGCAAGGCATGATGAAAGATCTTACCAAAGGTTTAATGGACGCAGTTCGCTAAGTCTTAAGTATTCGTTTCTAATATTAATGTAAAAATTTAGCATATAAAGTCAGAGGCAGATTATTGCCTCTGATTGATTTTATGCTACGAACAACTTAACCCGCAGTTGGATTGGTAAGCTCCGTCATTGGCCAACGTGGTGTAGTCGTAACCGATAAACCATCTTGCTGCCCTGCTTTTAAACGCTGATAGCCCGCAAAAGCAATCATTGCACCATTGTCGGTGCACAATGCAGGTTCTGCATAATAAACCGTTGCACGAATTTTAGCTAAATCTGCTTCTAAACGCTCACGTAACCGAGTATTTGCACTCACCCCACCCGCGATCACCAAGCGTTTTAAACCTGTTTGTTTTAAAGCTTTTACCGATTTTTTCACCAAAGTATCAACAATCGCTTCTTGGAAACTTGCCGCAATATCGGCATCACGGTTTTCATCACCTAACTTTTTCATTTGTACTGAAACCGCAGTTTTTAAACCGCTAAATGAAAATTCTAAGCCTTGGTGCAACATTGGACGTGGAAATTCAAAAGCTTTGGCATCGCCTTGTTCAGCTAGTTTGGCGATATTTGGCCCACCCGGATACGGTAAACCCATCATTTTGGCAACTTTGTCAAAAGCCTCGCCTGCAGCATCATCAATCGACTCGCCTAACAATTCATATTGGCCAATGCCATAAGCTGCCATGAGCTGTGTATGTCCACCCGAAACCAATAAAGCGACAAACGGAAATTCTGGCGGTGTCGCAGACAATAATGGTGCAAGCATGTGCCCTTCCATGTGATGCACCCCAATTGCAGGTTTATTTAAGGCAAAAGCTAAAGTTCGTCCAAATAATGCGCCTGTCATGAGTGCGCCCATTAGCCCCGGCCCACGGGTATAAGCCACTGCATCAATTTCAGATTTTTTGACTTGGCTCTGCTCAAGCAATTGATTGATTAAAGGAATAAGTTTGCGCACATGGTCACGTGAAGCCAGTTCGGGTACCACACCACCATACTCTGCATGCAATTTAATTTGGCTATACAGTACTTGCCCGCGCAAACCTAACTCGCTGTCATACAGTGCAAGTCCTGTTTCATCACAAGATGTTTCTAAGCCTAAAACGATCATTAAATTGCCTATAACCTGTATCAATTCTATTGCGAAACCTATTATAGACTTGTGATATGAGATGTAAATGAGTAAAATACTGACCTTCACTTGTGATCGTGGGCAATTTCGCCCAGATCTTATCCATAACTTAATGAGGATTCTTCATGCCACAAGTTAAATTGAAAGAAGGCGAACCAGTAGACGTAGCTATCCGTCGTTTCAAACGTTCTTGCGAAAAAGCAGGTGTTTTAGCTGACGTACGTAAGCGTGAATTCTACGAAAAACCAACTCAAGAACGTAAGCGCAAAAAAGCTGCTGCTGTTAAACGCTACCAAAAGAAATTGGCGCGTGAATCAGTACGTACTACTCGCCTTTACTAATTAATTTGTGATTGCCTGTCTGGATTAAATGATGACGACTTTAAAAAACCAAATTACTGACGTTTTGAAAGCGACAATGCGCGCCAAAGAAATGGATAAGTTAACGGTAATTCGTAGTCTACAGGCGGCAATTAAGCAAATCGAAGTCGATGAGCGCAAAGAGCTTGACGAGGCTCAGGTTCTTGCGGTCATTGAAAAGCAAATTAAACAACGTAAAGAATCGGTTAAAGCCTTTGAAGGCGCTGGCCGAGAAGATTTAGCTAGTAAGGAACAAGCCGAAATTGAGGTGTTATCTCAGTTTCTACCAGAAGCTATGACTGAGGAAGAACTTGATTCCATGATTGCGCAAACCATTGAAGCGCAACAAGCTACTAGCATGAAAGATATGGGTAAGGTGATGAACTCTCTGCGTCCGCTCATAGCCGGGCGCGCCGATCCTGCTCAAGTATCTGCCAAAATTAAAGCCAAATTAAGCTAATTAGCTCACCCCAAATTTGTGCTTCTCCGAACACTGATTTAAATGTCAGATTAAGCCCGCTTTAATCTTTCTATCTAATGCTATTAAGTAAAATGCTAAACCTAGGATGAGATAGATTATCTATTCACCCTTAGACACTTCTGCTTTAACTTTTTACTTTAAATCGCAGTTCACTTGATATTTTTTCAGTAATTGCATTTCTTTAGATGTGCTGACCTGCTGAATCACGTCCTGTTTATTAATATTCTGATAACGACGATCCAAATAGGCACGGTTTTCATCTGCTGCCTGATATAAACGATCAACATAACGACTAACAATGCCGCAAAACTGCTGCTGTTGCTGCGGATTAAAACCCTGCTGTTGTGGGTTTAAGCCTCGTAAAAACTGTCGGGTATCTTGTTTATATTGCGCATTAATTTCTTCAACAGCCAACACATACTGCTCTGCACTCGCAGCATAGACATTTTGCAAGGTCATCCCCAAAGTAAGGCATAAATAAATATATTTTTTCATTTTCAAGTCAGGGTCGTTTCAACTCAAGTTCTATTTTAGCATTGTATATTCGGTGAATAACTATTCACACGACTCAATTGCCAAAAAGTTGGGTTTGTATTGCGCAAATGCTTGCTCACATGGTTCGGGAACTTTGCCTTGAGTCACTGTCCCTAAGCGTAAGCGAATAATATCGGGTAAATCTAGCCGATAAGAATAAATCGGGCTGCCACACTCCTGACAAAATACCCGTGCTTTATTGGGACTATGAAAATATTCTTTTAGATATTTTAAGCCACGCACCACTTCAAAATGTTCGCGTGCCACTGGACTATTCCATACCATAATACCGCCTTGCGCACGACGGCAATGCTGGCAAAAACATAATATTGTTTTTTCAATTTCGGCATGGTAACGGTAATACACCGCACCACATAAACATTGTCCTTCAATCATTCTTAAACTCCCTTTCTTTATTGTTATGCCACCGTATGTACGCCCGACTTATATTTTTAACTGTCGTTCTCTTTGCATTTCAGTCACACGGTTTTTTATATTTGCCGACATCGCCTGATTGTCTTTGGCTAAACGCTGCGCGTGCAGTAATGATTTAATTGCCTCTTCTTCCCAACCTGACCAATACTGTACTTCTGCACGATACCGTAACACATTTACCGTGCGTAATGCAGAGCTTCGGTCTACATTTGCCGCTTGCTGCATTAAATTCCATGCCGATAAATCACGTGGATTTTTTTGCAAGAAATCCTTCAAAATACTTTCTGCTTGCGTAGTTTGATTTTGACGAATCAAAACCTCGGCCCATTTATAATTCAGCGCACGATTTTCAGGCATAATTCGCGCAGGTGAACCAATTGTTTTGAGCGCTAAATCAATTTTATTTTGCCCTAAATAAATGTCAGTTTGAATAAGTGTCAATAAATTATGTAAACGATTGTGACTTTTGGCCTGATCTATACTTTGTTGCGCCAAAACAAAATCGCCTTGCTGGCTATAAAAATAAGCCAAAGCCAAATTCGCCGCAAAATGGTTACGGGTTGCAAATGCTTTAAGCTGCTGTTCTGTCGCCTGCTGCGAAACCACCAAACTATATAACTTTAAAATCTCAAAGTCTTCATCACGCAGCGAGGTTGGCACTGGTGGCAATTGATTGGCACGTAAACGCGCCTCACTCATCCGCTCTGTGGTTAAGGGATGGGTAAACCAAAAGTCAGGTAAGAAGCTCACTCGACTCGTAGTACGGTGCATCACCTCAAAAAAATCTGCCATACTTTGTGGGTTATAGCCTGCGCTATACATATATTGCATGCCAATACGGTCTGCTTCACGTTCCTGATTACGGCTATAAGTCAATTGCTGATCCATTAAAGCGGCTTGAGAACCCATCATCACCGCTGCGCCTGCATCACCATCGGCTTGTGAGGCAACCAATGCCCCAACCACAACCCCAGCCAGTGCCAACAAACCCTGTCCTTTAAATGCCTCTTGAGAGCGACTGTAATGACGTTGCGACACATGCGCAATTTCATGCGCCATCACGCCCGCAACTTCATCCATATTACGGGCAGAATTAATAAGACCTGTGTTTAACGCAAATAAACCACCCGGCACAGCAAAAGCATTAATTTGTGGATCATTGATAATGAGTAGCCCAATGGGTTGCCCCAATTGAGTTTGGCTGAGTAGATGCGAAAACGTATTGATTAATTGATCTTCCAGCCACGGGTTTTGCGTGACAGGCATTTTACGCTGCACTTCCCGATAGACTTTTTCACCAATACTGCGTTCTTTTTGCTGATCAATTAATCCCACACCACTGCCTATTTCAGGCACATTAAATTGTGGTGTGGTGGTTAGATTGGCACTTTGGGTTGTCGCAATACTGGCAAAACTCAAACCGCAGATCAGTAATAGATGTTTCAATGGATGATCTCAAATACATATTTTGCATAATGATTCACTATAACATTGAAAAATGAACGCATTTGCAATGATGTGTTATCAATTTTTACCAAATCATCTTTAACTTTAAGACGTATAACAAGCAGGATTAACAACATATTGCGGGCGACGTCCTTCCAGCGCATCAACTAAATTTTTATAGGCTAAGTTTGCCATTTGTCGACGAGTTGCTGCAGTTGCTGAACCAATGTGCGGCAAAGTCACGACATTATCTAACTCAAATAATGGTGATTCTTGCAGTGGTTCTTTGTCATAGACATCCAAAGCTGCGGCAAAAATTTTGCCTGCTTGTAAGGTCTGAATAAGTGCCTGCTCATCAATGACCGAACCACGCGAAATATTGACCAAAATTGCATGAGACGGCATTAAATCAAGTTCACGCTGACCAATTAAGGCTTTAGAGTCTGCATTTAAATCGACTGCCAGTACCACAAAATCAGACTGTTGCAGCAATTCATCCAGACTTAAATATTCTGCATTAAATGCCTTCGCCACTTCCATTTTTTCACGACGATTGTGGTACACCACATTCATATTAAAACCATGAAATGCACGCCGTGCGATAGCCGCACCAATATGCCCCAAACCTACAATACCAATGGTTTTACCATAAATATCCTGTCCAAACTGTGCTGCACCCACGGTACGTTTCCATTGCCCTTGTTTAGTCCACCGATCTAAATATGGCACTTGTCGTGCTGCACTCATCAATAAAGTAAAGGCTAAATCTGCTGTGGTTTCAGTCAAGACATGCGGTGTATGGCAAAGACTAATCTTTTGTTGGGTTAAATAATCTACATCATAGTTGTCGTAACCGACACTTACACTCGAAATCACTTTGAGTTTAGTCGCAGTATGTAAGTTACTTTGATTAAGCAAGCGCCCTGCACCAATCATGCCATCCGCATCTTGCACATGCTCAAGCAACTGTTGATTCACGTCACCCAACTTCGGGCTGACCTGCACCACCTGATAATCTTGCTCTAGCTTACTTAAAATTTCTGCATCAATTTGACTAAACACTACCACTTTTTTACGCATGATTATCCCTGTTTCGTGTCTACAATTGCTTGTATATGTAGAGTTTTAAATATCTGAATTGACTTAGGCTTTAGGCTTTAACGATGTGATTTGTATCGCATCCCACAGACTTTTTTTCAACAGCGGTTGATCTAACATCTCTTGCAAGCTGGCTAAATGCAAACATTGTTCAGATTTAAAATGTGGTAATTGACCTAAAATCAGCATGTTTTTATCTGTGCTCAAGACATCAACAAAACCTTGCACATAATTTTCTACCCCGATGCCGTCTTGTAATACTTCTAAAGCAAAAGGCCATTGCAATACGTGATATTCGGCCTGTAGCGCATGTTGAATATTACGCCACAATTGTTGCTGTTCCTGACTCAAGGTAGTGCTTTCTACCAAAATGACACAATGTGGCAACTGCAAAGCTTCAATACTAAATGCTTCAATTTGCAGCATGACACGCGCTTCAGGAACAACTTCTGGCGCGGCCGCTTCAACTGTCGTATGTTGCGGAGATGGTTCTTGCTTAGGCTTTTCGTGAATAATCGGCTGTTGTTGTTTTAATTGTTGAGGTACTGCAGCAGGAACAATAATTTCGCTGTGTATTTCAGGTGCAGCTTGGTCGCGCCAAACCGATGATTGTGGCAAAGTTTGAGACACAGCCGTTCTGGAAACCCAAATATCGATTCCCAAACTGGCTAAAATGTCACGCTGATGCCCCATCATGTTTATCATCACCTATCTAATTTTTCGCTGCACGTATTTATCACAGAACAACATGCAAGATAGCACCTATTCTACCTAGAAAGGCTGCACAATGCTGTGCTTTCTTTCACCCAATCTGACCTATTCGTATTTTTTCAAAATCTGCTTTAAACACACCTAGTCAATCAGTGTCACACAATCATCAAACTGTTTTGTTTTTGCATTTGCTCGACAATTTCTTCGGTTTTAAAACCTAAACGCCAATAGAGCAACTCCAAAACATCCAATTCATCTTGGGTGATAATACGGTCATTCCACAAACAAATTTCAGCAATGCCTAACACCATTAGTCGATCACGCAGCAGCAAACCTGCCATATCATTTAAAATTTCTGATAAATCAATCGGTTCATCTGAAATTTCTTCATAATCAATCAATTCATCTGCAGTTAAAACACGTTCTAAAATACGTTCACGTACATCTAACTGATTAACACTATTAATTTGCTGCACATGCAATAAAGCATCGATTAAACGTACAATTTGCGGTTTAACTTCGTGTAACGCTGCAGGTGTATGTAAAGGCAGTAAGTTTAATTCAAACTTGATTCGTTCAAGCAGCAAAGCATCTAACAAACCAATTTCACCATCTTCCTGAATGATTTTTGCCAATTTGGTTAAAAACTGCCGTGCGATACTCAGCGGCATACCACCAATATTTTTACATGCTTCATGGAAAATCGAGATATGTACTCGCCCATCCAAATTTAATAAAGCATCTACAATTGCACGGCTGACTTCTGCTTCAGCAGGAATAAATTCACGATATTGGCGAATCATCAAAATAGCGACAATCACCTCACGCGAACCCGTTGCCGTTTGTAAGGCACGCTGAATTAGCTCTGGACGCGGCATGTTATTGCGAATTTCAGGCTTGAGTGGCTTAATTGCATCATTAATTGCAAAGCTAATCGGCGACAAGCGCAGCAAAGGCAAAGGTTGCGGTGAGCTCCACGGCGCATAATATTCAGCATTCATTTCTTCTAACGAGCGAAATAGGCTAAACAAAGGCTGATTGCGTAAACGCTTCAAATTTTCGAGTTGTAAGTCTTGCACCAAGGTTGGATCAAGCTCAAAAATACGGGCTTCAATACTTGGATGAATATTCATCCAGCTTTGCGGACTGAGCGAGTTAGCAAAGCACATGTGGGAAATAGATTCTGAATATTCACTATGAATTTGCGACCCTGCATGATGCACATAAATTCGCAGCAAAGTTTGAATATTGGCATTATTTTGAATCAAACGTTTGGTTTTTAAATCATTTTTAAAGGTACGTCCGCTTAGACTAATATATTTAATTAAGCGGGTAATCAACACGCCCAAGCTACCAAACAACCAGATACCACCACCTACAGCAACAAAAAAAGTCGCTAACTTATGTGGCGGTGCATCACGATGTTGTCCAAAGCCAAGTTTGGCGATGCTACTGCCCCACTTACTAAACGTGGTTAGGCTACTGTAGAGGATTTTAAGCTTGGTATTATCAATGGTTTCACCACTTAAAATATGGTTAAACTCATGGCTGAGTAGTCCATAAAGCTCTTGCTCATCCAAGTTTTGCAAAGCACCCCAAGTCAAAATAATCACAATATCTTTATGACTAAAGCCTGCAGTGAGGGCATTTACCCCAATTTCATCGGGCAATACATATACAGTAGGCGCTGGGATTTGAAAGGTATCGGCCAATTGTTCGGTCAGTTTAAGTGCGGTACTTTCTTCTGGGGTACTTTCGAACTGGGTTAAACGACGCGCACCCAATTGTTTTGCCAAAGAATGACCGCCTGAGCGAAAAACGTAAAATTCCAAAATAACGGATACAGTCATAATCAACACCAAGACCGTAATCCAGTATGGACTTAGACTGTGCCAATAGATGGATTGGCTTGAATCGACATAATAAACCAACAGACCCAAAACTGTGTTTAAGATAAACAGAGTCAAAGCGACTGCAACCAAACATAAAATTGCAGACCAAATCATATTTTTGTTTTTAATCAAGTAACTACTCACAGACCTCAATGTAAACATCCTGAATTACATTGTATTTGAGCCACCATCATAAATGAAAAAAGCGGGAATTTCCCGCTTTTCTCACTGAGCTGATCAGAAAAAGAATTAACTCTCTTTTACACCAGTTAAGTCTACTGACGCGGCATCAATATTGACATCAATATAACCATCTTTGCCTTTTTTAGCCAAGTCGTTACGCTTTTGCTCAAGATCATTCAGATAAGCTTCGTCAATTCCGCCAGCCACATACACACCATCAAATACTGAACAATCAAATTCAGTTAAATGCGGCACTTTATGGGTACGAACCGCTTGTTTTAAATCTTCTAAATCTTGGAAAATTAAACGGTCTGCACCAATAATTTCACGAATTTCTTCGACATTACGGTTAGACGCGATTAATTCATCTTTGGCTGGCATATCAATACCATACACGTTTGGATATTTCACCATTGGCGCTGCAGAAGCAAAGAATACTTTTTTCGCACCTGCATCACGTGCCATTTGAATAATTTCGTTACAGGTCGTACCACGGACAATCGAGTCATCCACCAACAGTACATTTTTGCCTTTAAACTCAAGCTCTACAGGGTTGAGTTTTTGGCGTACTGATTTTTTACGCAATTGCTGACCTGGCATAATAAAGGTACGTCCGATATAACGGTTTTTCATAAAACCTTCACGGAATTTAACCCCTAAAGTATTTGCCAATTCTAAAGCTGAAGTACGCGATGTATCTGGAATTGGAATAACGACATCAATATCGTGCTGCTCGCCCCACTCTTGGGTAATTTTATGCGCCAGTTTTTCGCCCATTTTCAAACGCGCTTTGTACACTGAAATACCATCAATGGTCGCATCTGGACGAGCAAAATATACATATTCAAAAATACATGGGCGATATTCAGGTTTAGCGGCACATTGCTGGGTAAATAATTCACCTGCGTCATTAATAAAGATCGCTTCACCCGGCGCAATATCACGTTCAACTTTAAAGCCAAGTGCAGTAATTGCCACAGATTCTGATGCAATAATATATTCCATGCCCTGTTCAGTTTCACGTGAACCATAAATCAATGGACGGATACCATTTGGATCACGGAAGCCAACCAAGCCTTGACCTGTAATCATAGCAACAACGCCATAAGCACCCTTACAACGCTCATGCACACGGCTGATCACATGAAAAATATCTTCTGAAGTTGGGTTTAATTTGCCACGTTTTTGCAATTCATGTGCAAATACGTTCAATAACACTTCTGAGTCAGAATCGGTGTTCATGTGACGTAAATCTGTTTTAAACAGATCTTCGTGAATTTCTTCGGCATTGGTCAAATTACCATTGTGTGCCAAAGTAATCCCGTACGGCGAGTTCACATAAAATGGCTGCGCTTCAGCACTGCTTGATGAACCTGCAGTTGGATAACGCACATGCCCAATACCATAATTACCTTGCAACGCACGCATGTGACGCGTATGGAATACATCACGCACCATACCGTTATCTTTACGCAAGAACAAACGCCCATTGTGGCAAGTTACGATCCCAGCTGCATCCTGTCCACGATGTTGTAACATCGTTAATGCATCAAACAACATTTGGTTAACAGGTGATTTACCAGCTATACCAACAACTCCACACATAGCAACCTCGCAGACCAGCTAGGGATTAATAAAAAGGATTATTCGTTGAGCCATCTGCGCCAGAGCGATTTTCTTTTGCGTCAGATGCGATGTCGGAAGATGGCGCGGCATCTTTCGACTTGATGTGCTGTAAAGCCTCATTGGCAGCGTCTTTGGACAGTTCTGTTGCCCACGGTGCATACGGCAATAAAGTTTGTACAAATTTAGACTGTTTCCAATAAGGCGAGCTTTCGACCCAAGGACCAATGCCTTGAATGGTAATAAGAACAATGAGTAAGCCTTTCAAGGTACCAAATGCACCGCCTGCCAAACGATTTAATGGGCCAAGTTTCAAGCTCTTTAAAACACCATTTAAAACAGCGGTTACAATCCAGGTCAGTACCACAATCACCAAGACAATAAATGCAAAGGCTGCAATTTTTTGTACCACAGGATCGCTACTGAGTGCTGTCATCGAAGGTGCTAGGACAACTGCATATTTTGCCGCAACAATTAGGGCAAAAATCCATCCTACCAAGTTCGCAAAGGCTTTAATAAATCCTTGTCGCAAACCGTTCAACCCTCCAATCAGCAAGAGAATCAGAATAACGATATCAATGGTATTCATAAGTTATAAGGCGTTCACACAATCTTGAACCAACTCAGGACCTGCATAGATTAAACCACTATACACCTGAACCAAGCTTGCACCTGCATTTTTTTTGGCAACCGCTTGTTCGCCCGACAAAATGCCACCGACACCAATTAAAGGAATTTCACCTTTCAGTGCTGCTGAAAATGCTGCCAAACATGCAGTACTTTTTTCAAACACAGGCGCGCCCGATAAACCACCAGCTTCATCGCCATGCGGCAAGTTTTCTACGCCTTCACGCGACAAAGTGGTATTGGTCACAATCAGGCCATCAATTTTGAATTGCAACAATTGCTTGGCAATAAACTGAATATCTTCAGGGTCTAAATCTGGAGCAACTTTTAAGACCAACGGCACATAATGTTGATGTTCTTCGGCCAACTCCAACTGACGCTGTTTGAGGGTTTGCAATAATTCAGTCAGCGCATCACCACTTTGCAAACTGCGCAAATTTTTGGTATTCGGTGATGAAATATTTACAGTAATATAAGAGGCATAGTTATAGACTTTTTCTAGACAAATCAGATAATCATCTACCGCATTTTCAACAGGCGTATCGGCATTTTTACCAATATTAATCCCTAAAATACCTTTAAATTTTGCCGCTTTGACGTTTTCAATCAGCTGATCGACCCCATCATTATTAAAACCCATACGGTTAATAATGGCTTTGGCCTGTGGAATACGGAATAAACGTGGATGCGGATTGCCCGCTTGAGGACGTGGCGTAATGGTGCCAATTTCAATAAACCCAAAGCCTAAACCAGCCAAGGCATCAATATATGCACCATTTTTGTCTAGACCTGCTGCCAAACCTACTGGATTAGGGAATTCAATTCCCATACAAGTCACAGGTTTCGCTACAGTCTTTTGACGCATCAAGCCCATTTTATGGCTCGATTTCAATAGTGATAGTGTCAGCTCATGTGCACGCTCTGGTGCTAAAGAAAATAACAACGGGCGGGCTAGAGAATACAACATATCTGCAAAAGTCTACTGCTTTCTAAGTCGCCATATTATAGGCTTAGCCCAGTCAAAACGCTATGCTTGACATGGGTTTATTTTCCGAGTTTCGGACTTTATTTTTAACCTTTACTGGACTGTCGCTGTTAATTTAATCTGCCCTGCTTCAGAAATTAATTCCATTTTTTCGATACTTAAACCCATTTGCGCCAATTGGGTTAAAAAATTTGCCAACACAGCATAATTGGCATGACTCGCCACCAGTAGCATCTTGTCACCACTTTGCTGCGAAGCAACCGATAAACCCTGTTGCTGAGCCACACGCTGAATTTTATCGGCTGCACTGAGTTGTGCATCATTGGCAGGTTTCATGGTGACTGCATGACTTTGCATCACCACCACCAAATCTTTAAGGTCATTTACCCGTTTTTGCTGTTTTTCGGCTGCGGCATGCATATACCACAACGCAGAACCCACAGCAGCAACGATCACAAAGATTGTGGTAAATACCACCAAAACACGTTCACGTGTATTTAAACGATCTAGATAATCTTGTATCAGTTCAATACGTTGATCGAACCAAGTTGACATTTTTTCAATGGCTTTCATTATTGTATTTTCACCAATCCTACTGCACCTGACGCGCTCGGCTGAATATTACCCAGCTCGACCTTAAAACCCTGCTGATTCAATTGCTGAGTGAGCGCTTGTAAGGTCGCTGCCGAGTTGGCATTCAATTCCATGTTCAACATATTGGCATCAAAACTCACACGATTGGCCACAATTTGATTTTGCATCAACACAGGGCCAACACGACTGAGCAATTGCAGCGCTTGAGTATCTGCATTTTTACTCATGCGTACCTGACTTTCAAACTGGCTTTGAATATTTTGTTCGGTAATACGACTATTTGCACCAAACCAATATTGATATTGTTCTATGGCTTGAACCGCTGTTTGATCTGCTACTTTTTTAAGTTTGCTCCAACGCAGTGCATCATAGCTAAACTGTACAATTAAAATCCCAAGAAATACTGCTGCACAGGCTTTCCAATAACCTGAAACACCCGTGTCTTGCTTGGATTTTGGCAGCATATTGAATGGATGCTGTTTGGCTTTCACTAATGCAGGTACTACATAATGAAAGCTTTCTAATTGTTCTTGTGTTGCAAATGCTTCAATACTTTGCATTTGTTCTGCACTAAAGTTGGTGATTTTATAGTTTCGTTCTGCAGTTTGATAATCTAGATAAAGTGCCAGATCATCAACTGAACAACCTAAAAATTCACTTTCACGTACCAACAAGCGTCCGCAAATATTTCCAATCACCGTTTGCCCTGGTTCAGGTTGCGGCAAAATTAAAAAATCAGGTAACAATGCACTGATTTTAACTGGCAACAAACTTAATACATGCAAATAGGTTTCAATACTATGCTTGGCAACTCCCAGCACGGTTATTTGCTCAGGTGGCTGAAAATGATGAACCACCTGCATCGCATCAATTGGCAATACGGTATATTCTTCTAATAAATACTTCACGCCATCGGTACCCAATTGTTTATATTGAGCTTTAGGCAAAGTTTGTTGCATGATTTGCACATCACGGCTTGGGAAAAACACCACAGCATCTTTTCCTTGAAAAGCCTGCAATGCCTGAATCAAGGCATCAAGACTATCTGCCTCTGTCCAGTATTCCCCATTTGACCATTGCCAAACCCCATTGGCTTCTGGCATCCATAAATACAGCATTATTATCGTTCTACCGTTGAATTATATTTAACTTTATACATTTATTTTATGCGTTTGGAATAAAACTTTTGATTTGGGTTGAAAGCCCCGCAGCAATTACTGCCTGCTCATAAATCCGTGCTTCTGCCAAATGATAGGGATGGAATGATTCTGAAGTCAAAATCTCTGCCATGTGCGCCACTACATTCATGTGACACACCACTGCAATTGACTCATACGGCAATTGTGACAACCATTCCACAGCAACTTTTGCATCATCTTCAGGTTTAATGGTATTGCAGACCACCACAGGCACATCTTTAAAATATTGCTGCAAATGTGCCAAAGTTTCTTGTGCACGCAGTAAAGGACTGACTACAAACACATCGGGCTGAATGATATTTTTTACATAATCTGCCGTTTCTTGTGCTTGTATATGACCACGCTCAGTCAATGGACGCTGATGATCATTGCCCATAATCGCAGGAGCGGCTTCACCATGACGAACAAGAGTCAGTTGCATAGAATTTCCTTATAGGATGATACACATTAAGTTGTGTCAATTTAACTCAAATTATGCGCTCAGTATAACCTGAGAATATGACAATTCAGTTCACCAAACTGTCATATTCCACGCAAGTTTTTACCTACTGTGGCGCAGTTTTATGGATGTAAAACTAAACTTGATGATGCGGCAAGACAAATTCCACATCACTGCGATGTCCATTTTTCATTAAAGACAGTGCAATATTCATAGGCGGCGCACCTTCAAAAATCACTTCATAAAGCGCACAAGTGATTGGCATATACACATCTAATTCATTCGAGCGCGCCCGCACTTGCACGATGGTATTAATCCCTTCGGCTGTTTGCCCCAATTCTTCTGTGGCTTGTTCCAAAGTTTTGCCTTTGCCCAATGCATAACCCACTTGATAGTTACGACTCAATGGACTGCTACACGTTGCAAATAAGTCACCGACACCAGACAACCCTAAGAAGGTCAATGGATTTGCACCAAGCTTAACCGCAAAACGACTCATTTCTGCCAAAGCGCGGGTTAAAATCATACTCTTAGTATTTTCACCCACGTTATAAGCGGCTGCCATGCCCATTGCCACAGCATAAATATTTTTTAGCGCACCGCCTAATTCCACACCATTCACATCATCGCTGGCAAAAACACGGAATAATGCACTGTGTAAAGCTTGCTGCACTGCATAACGCACCAATTCAGAATGACTGGCAATGACCGTACCTGCAGGCTGCCCCGCCACAATTTCTTTAGCAAGGTTTGGGCCAGACAATACGCCATACGGCACTTCAGGCAATTCTTCGCGGATAATATCGCTCATAAAACTAAAGGTTTTGGCTTCAATACCCTTGGTTAAAGACACCACTGCTTGCGCACTAATAAAAGGTTTAATTTGACGCAACACATCACGGAAAGAATGACTTGGAATAGCCACTAAAATAATGTCACGGTCACGAACTGCAGTTTCCAAATCTGAAACGGCTCTTAAACCCTGCTCCAACTGAAAATCTGGCAAATAACGTCGATTAATATGCGTTTCATTAATTTCTTTGGCAGTTGCTTCATCACGAATCCAAATCATCGTGTCGCAGCCATTACGTACTGCTGTATTGGCCATTGCTGTGCCAAAACTGCCACCACCCAATACTGTAATACGTAACGCAGTTTTTCGATCTACTGCAACAGGTTCAACCAAATCGGTAAAATTTAATTCTGACATTATTGTTATATCCTAAAAAATAAAGACTTATGCGTTCCAATAACGAACATAAGCTTGCGTATTCAACTCAGTGCGGGCAGGAATGGCTTTGGCTGCTGTTCCCACATAAATAATGCCTGAAATTAAATCATCTGCATTTAAGTTTAAAGCTTGTTTCAGCAAGTTTGACTCAACGACTGCACCACTGCGCCACATACTGGCAAAACCCTGCGCCTGCAAAGACAATAAAAAGTTCTGTACCGCAGCACCTGTACTTAAAGTCTGCTCAAAACATGGCACTTTTGGATGATCCTGAAATTGTGTTAACGCCAACACTAAAAGTG
Organism: Acinetobacter sp. YH16053; assembly: GCF_013417035.1. Taxonomy (NCBI): domain Bacteria; kingdom Pseudomonadati; phylum Pseudomonadota; class Gammaproteobacteria; order Moraxellales; family Moraxellaceae; genus Acinetobacter; species Acinetobacter sp. YH16053. The sequence continues at coordinate 61,915 of NZ_VPEP01000009.1, read as the reverse complement.
GCGCACGAAATGGATGCTGTTTCACTCGCTCCAACTGAACCGCATCGGTTTCGCCCATGTCTGCCAAGGCTTGAGAAAGTAACTCACCAAATGCTGCACGTTGCTCGGCAGTAATCACCACAAAGCGCGTAGGTTTTAAACGATGATGATCTGGTGCGGTTAAAGCTGCCTGAAAAGCCATTTCTAGCTGCTCAGTATTTGGTGCAGGTTCAACTAACTGCCCCGTAGACTGACGTTGATGAATATTTTGATGAACGATTTCTACCGCTGTATCCGTCATTGACTTATATAACTATTTCAAAAAGCTCGGTTAAGATTAGCATAAACTCAAAAAATTGCGCTATTTCCGTATGCTTATTTGCAAGATTCTGATTAGGGTCTATATGTCTGCACTTTTAAGATGAACCTGCTCAGCACATCTAAACAATGATGCTTTGACGCATTCATCTATAGTTTAAGAGCATGAAAATACATTATGGATTGGGTTTGATGTGTATAAATGAATGACGAATTATCAACACAGCCTATACAGTGTCTACATCTAAAACCATCCAGATTATGTTCAACTAGATCAAATTGTTATTTTCAATCTCTACACATTTGAATTGAAATATCATCAACAAACAATACGCGCTACAGCGTTTTAGCCCCGAGGTAGATATGAAAAAAATAGTCGCCTTTTCTAGCCTTGCCGTTTTTGCACTTTTAACCGCATGTGCCACCACGCCAAATAATTCTCTTGCCATTCAAAAAGAAAACAACCTATATGAAGTCACAGGTTTAGGTAAAAGTAATATTATTGCCAAAAATAATGCAATTACAGCTGCCAATAAAACCTGTGGTACTCGTGCCGCTCCAGTCTTGGTTGATGAAAAAACATCTTATAACGGCGCACTCAAAGGTGTAGTCGATGAGCAAACGGGACAAATGATTCAGGCGGCAGCAACTGTTTTAGGTACAATTGCAGGACGTAATACTGATATTGCCCGTGATGATGATTATCAAACTGTGCTGACCTTTAGATGTCAGGCAAAGTAAATTATTACAGCACGACATAAGAAGCAAATACAAAAAAGTCGCTCCACTGAGAGCGACTTTTAAACTAAGAACAGCAGGATTTAAACTAAAAAATAGCTTAAATGAGTACTTAGCAATAACCATCTAAACGTGTTAATGGCAATTTTTGACCAATGGCTTTTTCAATTTCTGGTAAATAGAACGCATCATCTTCCGACAAGAAGCTAATACTCACACCACGTGTACCTGCACGACCTGTACGACCAATACGGTGCACATAATCATCTGACTGTTCAGGCAAAGTGAAATTCACCACATGCGAAACACCATCGACATGAATACCACGCCCTGCAACGTCTGTTGCAATCATGATGTTATGTTTGCCATTTTTAAACTGATCCAGCATTTTTAAGCGTTTGTCTTGGGCAATTTCACCTGACAACATCACCACTTTATAGCCATCACGCTTTAAATGATCATAAAGCTTACGCACCTGATCACGCCGATTGGCAAAAATCATGACTTTTTCAATCGGCTCATCACGTAAAATTTCTTCAAGCAATTTGTATTTATCGGTTTTGGCAACCATATATACCCGTTGCTCAACATCGGCATTGGTTTTCTTTTCAGGTTCAATTTCGACTGTAACAGGTTCAAATAACCACTGTTGAGCCAAGTTCAACACATCATAACTAAAAGTTGCCGAGAACATTAACGTCTGACGCTGTTCCTTACGCGGTGAATAACGCACAATACGTTTTACCGATGGAATAAAGCCCATATCCAGCAAGCGGTCTGCTTCATCAATCACTAAAAACTCAATCTGATCTAGCCAAACTTCTTTTTGTTCTACAAAATCAATCAAGCGCCCTGGTGTCGCAACAATAATATCGACAAAGTTTTTATTGAGTTGTGACTTTTGCTTATCAAAATCTACACCACCCAACAAAGTCACCACATTTAAGTCGGTAAATTTGGTTAAGTCTTTTGCATCACTTTCGATTTGCAAAGCCAATTCACGCGTAGGCGCTAAAACCAATGCACGTGGTTCACCACGATAACGCTGCCCTTGAATTGGGTTATTCAATAAATCGTTGATCACACTAATTAAAAAGGCAGCAGTTTTTCCTGTACCTGTTTGCGCACGACCAATGGCATCATGTCCAGCCAAAGTAAATTTTAAAACCTTTTGCTGAATTGGCGTCATTTCCTTGAAACCCAAAGCATCAATAGCCTGTTTCAATTGCGGATGTAAATTTAAGGTTTCAAAACCAGATGACATAAATATGTGCTCGAACTTATACAGACAAAAAACTGACCTATTATAAACAGAAATACAAATAAAAAACGCCCCAATCAGGATTGGAGCGTTTTTTTAGAATAATCGAGTGATTAGTCTAATGGCTGTACTTCTTCAGCTTGGAAGCCTTTTTGGCCTTTTACTACGCTGAATTCAACACGTTGGCCGTCACGAAGTGAACGGTGGCCGTCACCTTGGATCGCACGGAAGTGAACGAATACATCGTCGCCGCCATTGCGTTGGATAAAGCCAAAGCCTTTAGTGTCGTTGAACCATTTAACTACGCCTTGTTCACGAGCTGTCATAAGTTAATCCTCATTGATTAAAAAGAAGGACCACCCGGTGTTGCAAACAGCAGAGCAAACAAAGTTTAAAAATATTTTTATTTCTAAGCTTGTAATCATTCTGTATAACTATTAACAAAATCCCGGTTACATCCATTTGTAATAGGGCGACAAACAACGATTGTCTATCTAAAATCCTAAATACGCATCGAGCTTAACACGGCTTTATGACAATTAATAGATTTTTTTTGATTTATCTTGTTCAGTTTGAAACGAGTTGAACAAATGGAAAATTTTATTTCTGTTAAGTGACTTAGCACAATTTTGATCTATAAATTTTATTGCAAATATCTCACAAAATAAGCCAATTCTCTTGCCCTTATGCGCAGTAAGCCGCGCAATGAATAGCCCCGACGCTTCAGATGAAATTTATTTGGGATTTGTGAGCAAATTTGCTAGTATGATCATTCTGTTTTTTAAGGCGAATTTTTACTTCAATGCTGTGTGATGCTGAACAACCTATCATAGTGATTGATGCCATGGGACAACCTTGTCCTATGCCTTTATTGATGCTAAAACGTGCCCTTAAACAATCAGATTCTGCACGGTTTTTATTGAAGTCATCTGATCCGCATAGCCAGCGAGATGTGGCGCGTTATTGTCAGTTACATCAATATAGCTGTGAAGCAAGTCAGATTTCGGCAACAGAGTTTCATTATGTGATTGATGTTGCCAAGCCAAAAGCATCGTAATAAGCGTATCTGTTTGATTGTTCATTTGTTTTAATGACTTAATATTCGCCGCTTATTGCTATAAAGATTTACATATCTACACCAATTTTACTTATTTAAGTAGAATATTGGCATTAAGATAAAGACATCGGTTATTTTACCTACCTAATCCTATAAGGAGATCTCATGAGTGACAGCAGCAATCAGTTGATGCCCCTGTCATTATCTGCACCAGGGGTAAACCTCGGGGCTTATATTAGTACTGTTAACCAAATTCCTATTTTAACGGCTGAACAAGAAAAAGAGTTAGCCGAGCGTTATTATTACGATCAAGATTTAGACGCGGCCAAAATGTTGGTCATGTCGCATTTACGTTTTGTGGTGCATATTGCACGAAGTTATGCGGGCTATGGTTTACCGCAGGGCGATTTAATTCAGGAAGGCAACTTGGGCTTAATGAAAGCCGTGAAACGCTTTGACCCGAATATGGGCGTGCGTTTGGTGTCATTTGCCGTGCATTGGATTAAAGCTGAAATTCACGAATATGTTATTCGTAACTGGCGTATTGTTAAAATTGCCACCACCAAAGCACAGCGTAAATTGTTCTTTAATTTGCGTAGCCTCAAAAAATCTAGCAAAAAACTGACGCTTGAAGAAGCACAATCTATTGCCAATGACTTAAATGTAACTGCAGAACAAGTCTTGGAAATGGAAGGTCGTTTAACCGCTTATGACGCAGCTTTTGAAGCACAGGGCGATGATGACGATGAAGGTTCAACTTATGTTGCACCTGCATTGTATTTGGAAGATAACCGTTACGACCCTGCACGTTTGGTCGAAAACGAAGACTACGAAGAACAAAGCACTTCTGCCCTACATGAAGCCATGGAGCAGTTGGATGATCGTTCACGTAACATTTTGCAGCGTCGCTGGTTAGATGATGATAAATCGACCCTGCATGAATTGGCAGCAGAATATAATGTTTCGGCAGAACGTATTCGTCAGCTCGAAAAAAATGCCATGGAAAAAATTAAAGTGGCGATGTCATCAAACTAAACTGACATTCTCCAAATTGATGCAGACACATCGAAAAATAAAATTGGGCAAACTGCCCTTTTTTATCGTCTTTAATTGGTACAGCTACATACAGGCAGGCAAATCTCAGATTTTCCCGCCCCTAAAAATGTGCTAAGGTTAAGCGCAAAATTAAATAGGTCAATTTGCGTATGTGGATTGCAATTTCTGCCCTGAATTTAGCTATAGCAGTCATGCTCGGTGCATTTGGTGCACATGGCTTAAAGGCCCGTGCAACTGAAGCGCAATTGCTTTGGTGGCAAACTGCAACAGATTATTTTTTCTATCATGCCCTTGGACTTTTAGCATTGGGCATATTGGCCAAAGTAATTCCACAACTTCCTATTAAAGCCAGTTTTATTCTGATTCAACTGGGTATTTTATTTTTCTGCGGTTCACTGTATATCATGGCATTGGATTTAGCCCGTGGCTTGGGCATGATTACACCAATTGGTGGAGCACTCATGATTGCAGGCTGGCTAAGCTTAGCGTGGCAAGCCATGAAATATGCCAAATAAAGCTCAATTATATTTTGTAATTTTGAAGATGGATTCTCGGTCATGCAAATTTATCTGAATGGCGAAGCACAACAGACCACTCACACGACCCTGTTACAACTGATTCAGGCATTAGATTTAGAAGGCAAACGTTTTGCTGTGGAGCAAAACGAAAAAATTATTGCCAAAAGCAAACTTGCCGAAACCCCTATTTGCGATCAAGACCGCATTGAAATTATTCATGCCGTTGGTGGCGGCTAAACTCGGAGCACCCATGCAAGATACCTTTAAAATCGGTTCACGTACCTTTAATTCACGTTTATTGGTGGGTACGGGCAAATATAAAGATTTAACCGAAACAGATTTGGCGATTCAAGCCAGTGGCGCAGAAATTGTCACGGTTGCCATTCGTCGTGTAAACATTGGGCAACATCCAGATCAGCCAAACTTACTTTCCGTGATTCCACCAGAAAAATACACCATTTTGCCAAATACAGCAGGATGTTTTGATGCCAACAGTGCCGTGCGCACCTGCATGCTGGCGCGTGAATTGCTAGATGGTCACAACCTTGTCAAACTGGAAGTTTTGGGCGATGAAAAAACCCTTTACCCAAATATCACCGAAACTTTAAAAGCTGCACGCACGCTAATTGACGATGGTTTTGAGATCATGGTCTACACTTCCGATGACCCGATTGTGGCGCAAGAATTGGAAAGTATGGGCTGCGTGGCAATTATGCCATTAGGTAGTTTAATTGGTTCAGGCTTAGGTATTCTTAACCCGCATACCATTTCGATTATTAAAGAAAATGCCAAAGTACCTGTATTGGTAGATGCAGGTGTGGGTACTGCCAGTGATGCTGCGATTGCAATGGAATTAGGTTGTGATGGTGTGCTGATGAATACTGCAATTGCAGCAGCACAAAACCCAGTGCTAATGGCATCTGCGATGCGTAAAGCAGTAGAAGCAGGACGTGAAGCTTATTTGGCAGGACGTATGCCACGTAAGCGTATGGCGAATGCCAGCTCACCTGAAACGGGTTATTTCTTTAAATAATCATTAGGGTCTTTTCCAAGTCCGACAGCACAAATAAAAAGACGTTAAGTGTTAACTCAACGTCTTTTTTTATTATGCGATTTGGGCAAATAAAAGCCGATTAAGGAATCAAGCCTTCATCACGCATAGCAATTTGTACCGACTGACGCGCAGCAACTTTATTACGGATTTCAACCACATGGCTATACGGAGTTAAATCATGCTCAATATAGTTTGACCAATTAGTGATAACAAACAAATACGCATCGGCTGGACCAAAGTTATCATCCACCAAATATTCATGGTCTGATGATGCAATCGCTTGATCAATATAAGTCAACAAACGATCAATTTCTGCATAGGCTTTTTCTTTGGCTTCTGCATCTAAAGGCGCGCCAAAAAATACTGCGTAAGCGTCATGTAATTCAGAGTTTAAATAACCCAACCATTCCAAAACTTTAGCACGACCTAAACCAGATGGCGGAATTAAATCCTGTTTAGGGTCTTGCTGCGCTAAAAATGGCAATAGCGCTACGTTTTCCGTCAAAATTAAACCTGGGTTAATTTCTAAAGCAGGTACATAACCTTTAGGGTTAATTTCATAATAATCGGCACCCTTTTCTGTTTTATGGGTTTTTAAATCTACACGCTCAATATCAAAATCGACATTCACTTCATTTAAAATAATATGTGCTGCCAAAGAGCATGCGCCAGGTGAATAATAAAGCTTCATATTTGATCCTTGTTATATAACTATCTCTGTTGTAAATCGCTTGTCACAAACTTGCAAGTGATTGAACCTATAAATTGCAAAAAAGCGAAAATGTCTTAAAAAGCCCTTACGCTTTGACTATCCTGCAAAAGACAGGCTTTTTCAAGTCTGTTTTGCCTGCTTTTTTATCTCTAGATGTTTTAACATACAGCCCTTTAAAGTTTCATGAAATTGAGATTGTGATTAGCCTGAAAAAAGAAGAATGGTTTTCCAATATCCGCACCGATGTTTTGGCAGGTTTAGTGGTAGGTTTGGCATTAATTCCTGAATCAATTGCCTTTTCGGCTATAGCAGGCGTCGATCCGCAAGTCGGCTTATATGCATCGTTCTGTATTGCGGTCACGATTGCTTTTTTTGGTGGGCGTACTGCCATGATTTCTGCCGCGACAGGCGCTATGGCATTACTGATGATTACCCTCGTCAAAGAACATGGTTTGCAATATTTATTGGCTGCAACAGTACTCACAGGGCTGATTCAGGTTATAGCAGGCTATTTTAAAGTTGCCAAACTGATGCGTTTTGTTTCGCAATCGGTAGTTTATGGCTTTGTAAATGCCTTGGCGATTTTAATTTTTGTGGCGCAACTGCCTGAATTATCGAAAATGGATGGCTTAGGCTATTTATTTGTAGGATTAGGTTTAGCGGTAGTCTATCTGTTTCCATACATTCCTAAAATTGGTAAAAGCATTCCCTCGCCTTTGGTCTGCATTATTGTGCTGAGTGTGGTTGCTTTATTACTTGGTGCAGATATGCGTACCGTAAGCGATTTGGGACAATTTCCCGACACGCTGCCTATTTTTCTAGTGCCTGACATTCCACTGAATTTTGAAACTTTATTTATTATTTTTCCTTATGCCATGACCTTAGCCACAGTCGGTTTACTCGAAACCATGATGACCACTACGATTGTCAATGAAGCCACAGGCACAGAAGCAGATCGGCATCAGGAATGTCGTGGTCAGGGTTATGCCAATATTGTGAGTGGCTTTATGGGCGGTATGGCAGGCTGTGCCATGATTGGGCAATCTATTATCAACGTCAGTTCTGGGGCGCGTACACGGCTATCTACACTTACAGCAGGCGTATTTTTGCTGTGCTTGGTGGTTTTTCTCAAAGATTGGTTGGCATATATTCCTATAGCAGCCTTGGTTGCGATTATGATTATGGTGTCATTCACGACTTTTAACTGGGATTCCATCCGTAATTTTAAAAAGCATCCGAAACAAAGCAATATAGTCATGTTAGCTGTGGTGATTGTGGTGTTAGCTACCCATAACCTTGCTTTGGGTGTTTTTGTTGGCGTACTGCTTTCTGCTTTATTTTTGGTGAATAAACTGGAAAGTGAAGTTAAAGTCAGCTCATTTTTATTAGGCGAACATACCCGCCAATATGTGATTTCAGGGCAAATTTTCTTTAGCAGTTCAGAAAAGTTTTATCAGTTTTTTGATTTTTCAGAAGATATTAGCAATGTCACCATCGACTTAACGCATGCACATATTTGGGATATTACCTCTGTAAATATGCTGAATAGCGTGGTGAACAAATTTAAAGCCCAACAAATTAAAGTGCATATTATTGGATTGAATGAGGCCAGTCATACCTTAATTGATGAATACAGTACCCATTCGTAATTATTGTATTAAAATACCGTTGATGATGTTAAATGCTGAATCTTAATGATTCGGCATTTTTTATGCTCAAAAGATGCAGATGTATCGCAATCTTGCACGGCGCTGCGAAAAACAGCGAAAAAATTTGACTTCAATGGCTCAGGACTTAAAATACCGCATTCGAATTTATTAGATTTGCCAAAATTATGTCGAACGATCAATTAGACCAGCACGTTGTCGAGCTGGACAACCTCAACGAGCATCGTGAAATTGTAACGTTCATGCGCCGTTCTTCACCATTGAATACGTCACAACGTAGCGCCCTGGAACAATACGGCGACTTAATTTTGGAATATCCTGTTGGTGATTTACGTCAGCATTTTGAACACCCTGAACGCCCGCTTACAGTAGAAATTGGTTTTGGGATGGGGCGTTCTTTGGTACTTATGGCGCAGGCCAATCCTGAACGTAACTTTGTCGGGATTGAAGTCCATATTCCAGGGATTGCACAGTGCGTTTATGAAGCAGGTACAGCAGGTTTAAGCAACTTACGTGTCTTAGATGCCGATGCAATTCAAGTACTGCGTGAAATGCCAGACAATAGCATTGATACGGTGCAGTTATATTTCCCAGACCCATGGCAGAAAAAACGTCACTTCAAACGCCGTTTTGTTGCTCATGAACGCATGGAATTGGTAGAGCAAAAATTAGTGTTAGGTGGTACGTTCCATGCAGCAACCGACTGGGAACCGTATGCAGAATGGATGCTGGATGTATTGGACAACCGTCCACGTTTAGAAAACTTGGCGGGTAAAGGCAATAGCTACCCTCGCCCTGAATGGCGTCCACAAACCAAGTTTGAACGCCGCGGAATTGAAGCAGGTCATAAGATTAATGATTTTATCTTCAAGAAAATTAACTAATTTCTGCTAGAAAAAATGCTTCCACAAGGAAGCATTTTTTATTTGAACTCGTGTTATCGTATCAAATGACTAAGATTGATGCCGCGTTAAAATCTGTTGGCTCATCATCGCATAAACTTTGGCAAGTTCATGTTGCTGCCCTACTGCCAATAAGTCCTGATGCATTTTTAAAATATTGTGATCGCCCCGCATGGCAGGCCCTGTTTGCATTTGACGTGGATCATTCTGGGTCGCTTTATGCGCAGTTTCCAAAATAAGCGGATATAGCAAACTAAAATCTACTTGCTGAGCGTCGACTACTTGCTTAGCCATGTCATAGCAATAATTACTAAAATTACAGGCAAATACCGCAGCCAAATGCAAACTCAAACGCTGTGCTGAAGTATAGGCATAAACCCTTTTGCTTAGGCTATTTGCCAAAGTCATTAAAAGCTGTTGATCTTCAGCAAATGCAGCTTCTATAAATAAAGGCGTTTCTGACCAATCAATTTCACGCTCTAAACTAAAGGTTTGTAAGGGATAAAATACCCCTGAACGCGCATGATGCTGTTGCAATATATCTAGTTTAGTACTGCCAGAGGTATGCACAATCAACACATGATTTAAATCACGATGAACTTCCTGAATCACCTGTGCAATGCCCTGATCACTCACTGCAATAATCACTAAATCTAGATCTGAATGAAGTTTTTCTACTTCAGCAATCGCTTCTGCGCCAACCTGCGCAGCCAAATGCTGCGCCTTGTCCAGACTACGGCTATAAATTTGCACAATTTGATGCTGTGCGTTTAAAACATGAGCCAAATGATGTGCAACGCGCCCTGCACCAATCAAACTAATTCGCATAATATTTTCAGATAAAATAAGATGAAATAATCTGCACACAGCATGCCAATAAAAAAAGGACGAAGCAATTCGTCCTGATGTTTTTGTTTAAGCCTGAATCAATTTTAGAATTGGCGCAATGTTAAAATCTGCTCACTACGTCCAAATGGGCCTTGGGTATCATGCAAAATTCCGCTAGTCAGCCCGATTCCATCTTCACCATATTGCTGTGTCACTTCCAAGCCCAACCATTCGCCTTGCGGTAAACGGTGTAAATGGATTTGTAAATCCAAGTTTGGAAAACCCCAACCTTCATTTGGGTCTAGGCGTGGTACGACCCCATTGGCGGTATCTACCATGCCCATTAATCGAACAAAACTAGATGTAGCTTGATTTTCAACCATTTCCAATTGGTTTCTTAACCAGACAATGCCCTTACCTGCACGACGGTCTAAATGCGCACGGGTTTCAATACTTTGAATATAGCCTCCCGGCCAGCAACGCATACCATCCCAATTGGCCAAATATTCAGGGTTTTCTACGGGTAAGTCTTCTAGCCCTGCAATTGCACGTGTATCTGAGGTTTTCATTTTCCATGCACGCGCCACAATACAGGTTTTCCCTTCGGCACACATTTCAGCTTCAATCAATTCAATGGTTTTACCTGGACGAATCATACGGGTAGTGATCGTAAACTCCCCAGCAGCAATTAAGCCAAAAATATCTAAACTGACTCGACCAATTCGCATATCATCACGTGGCATAAACTGTTCTAGTTCTGCACATAAAATACCCGTTGCAGGTGCCATGTGCTGCTCATGCGGATTCCACGCACCTTGTGCATGAATATTGGAACGATAGTGCGTAGTACAGCTTCCATCTGCATGCTGTTCACGGTTAAGTAAAGTGTAATATGCTGACATTTTTCCTCTTTCCCTGATACGAATATTTTTATGTGGATACGATTTAGAGTGCTGCTTGCAGCATTGAGATTAATAGTTAAATCACATTATTTATAACCTATTTTTGCGCAAAAAAACCATAATAATTCATAATTTGACAATAGGTCTTAGACTGTCTAAAACCCACTTGAGTGAGTAATGACCTCTGTGCTTCTGCAGAAATTAAATGAAAATCATCGGCCAGTCGTGCAATCATTTTTTCTGCCTGTAGCACGGTTAAACCACTCTCTAGTGCCAAGTTTTGCATCCAGTGTAATTCAATATTTTCAGTCTGCTGCATTAGATCATAGCTTAATAAAATACCCCTAGGTTTTAATGTTTGGTAAATATCTTGAAAGAATGATTTTTTTTCTGCCACAGGTACAAAATGCGCCACCAAAATCGCTAATGCCGCATCAAACTGCAAGTTTTCTACCTGTGCTTGCTGAGCAAATTGCTGCGTGTCTGCCTGTATAAAACGGACACGTTCATACCCTGCCACAGACTGAATATTTTTTTCTGCCTGGTGCAACATACTTAAAGATGGGTCGATTGCGCTAAATTGCCACTGCGGATGCTGCTGCAACAAATACTGCAACTCATAACCTGTGCCACAACCCACTACTAAAAGCTGTGCATTTTCAGGCAAATGACTGCTTAAAATCGCATTGAGTTGCTGATGTACCAATTCATAGCCAGGAATGAGTTTCCGAATATGACTGTCATAGCCTGCAACCACGTTTGCACTGTGAAAATCTTTTGCCATATCACATGATTCTTATTTAATTTACTAACATCAAAACTTAATATTTTTTTTAAAAGCGGCTTAAGCCACTGCCATTGCATCTACAGATAATTCTGCAACGGTTGGTTTGGCACGTTCTGGGACTAAACCTAATTTTTGGAATAGTTGTTTGTCTTTGCCTTCGCCTGCATTTGGTGTGGTCAAAAGCTTTTCACCTGAGAATAACGAGTTCGCACCTGCCATGAATGCCAACGCCTGATCTGAATCAGATAATGATTCACGCCCTGCAGATAAACGAATATAACTGTTTGGCATGATAATACGTGCAACTGCAATGGTACGAATCCACTCAATCACATCCAGTTTTTCTACTTCAGCCAATGGTGTACCTTCAATCGGAACTAACATATTGATCGGCACAGATTCAGGATGTAACGGTAAAGTCGCTAATTCATGTAATAAACCAATACGGTCTTGGGTATCTTCACCTAAACCGACAATACCGCCACTACATACTTTCATACCTGTTTGACGCACAATATCCAAAGTGTTTAAGCGATCATCAAAACAGCGGGTACTAATCACATTAGGATAATACTCACGCGAGGTGTCTAGGTTGTGGTTGTAATAATCTAAGCCTGCATCTTTTAAACGTTCTGCCTGAGATTGGTTTAACATCCCCAAAGTCATGCAAGTTTCTAAGCCCAGAGCTTTGACTTCACGCACCATTTCCAGAACATAGGGCATATCGCGTTCATGCGGATTACGCCAAGCAGCGCCCATACAAAAACGTGAAGAACCTGATGCTAAAGCTTCTTTGGCTTCCTGAATGACTTTATCCACTGCAATACGTTTTTCAGCTTCAAGCTGTGAATCATAATGCGCAGACTGCGAGCAATATTTACAGTCTTCAGGGCATTTGCCTGTTTTAATAGACAATAAGGTACTGACTTGTACGGTATTGGCAGCAAAATGTTGGCGATGCACACGCTGTGCTTCAAAGACTAAATCCAGAAAAGGCTGTTCATATAACTGCTGAATTTCTTCTCGAGTCCAATCATTGCGTACGGTCATTATTTTCATCCTTGATTATCACGCATCATGCTTAAACTTGTGCCATCTTTTATTAAGCCGAGCATGCGATATATTTTTAGTGTGATTATTCCTGTATAGAGTATCCCTTTATCTCTGCGTGAGAAATAAAGGGTGTGTGCTGACAAAATTAAAAGGTCGATCTTGCAGCAGTAAATAGCTGAAATAATGCCTTAAGCAATTTCCTTTAAATTTAATTCTTCACGCATAAATTCACGTAATTTAAATTTCTGTGCCTTGCCTGAAGCGGTCATTGGAAATTCACTAAAGAAGCGCACATAACGTGGGACTTTATTGTGTGAAATGTGTTCTGCACAGTATTGGCGAATTGCCTCTTCGGTACATATATGGTGTTCATGCAAAATAATACAGGCACATAGTTCTTCACCATAACGATGATCTGGCACGCCAATTACTTGCACATCGCAGACCGCATCGTGAGTATATAAGAAATCTTCAATTTCTTTCGGGAACAGGTTTTCACCGCCACGAATCACCACATCTTTAATGCGACCTTTGATTTTTACAAAGCCTTCATCATCCATTTCTGCAATGTCGCCTGTGTGCATCCAACGTGCAACATCAATGACTTCTTGGGTTTTGTCATGTTCATCCCAGTAACCCAGCATGACTGAATAACCACGCACACACAATTCTCCTAACTGTCCGCGCGGCACGACTTTGCCTTCTTCATCGACAATTTTTACTTCCAGATGTGGATGTACACGCCCCACCGTACTGACACGACGCTCCACAGAATCTTCAGTCGAACTTTGTGCGCTCACAGGTGCTGTTTCGGTCATGCCATAACAAATGGTGATTTGCGCCATGTGCATACGGTCGATGACGCGTTGCATAATTTCTTGCGGACACGGACTGCCTGCCATAATGCCTGTGCGCAAGCTAGATAAATTAAATTCATCAAACTGTTCATGCTCTAAAATGGCAATAAACATGGTCGGTACGCCGTAAGCAGCTGTACATTTTTCTTGCTGAATGGCTTTTAAGGTATCGAGCGGGTTAAACACTGCCGATGGATAGACCATGGTTGAACCATGTGTGATACACGCTAAATTGCCCATCACCATACCAAAGCAGTGAAACAGCGGTACGGAAATACAAACACGGTCTTGTGGACTTAAATGAATTGCTTCTCCTACAAAGTAACCATTATTTAAAATGTTGTTGTGGGTCAGCATAGTGCCTTTCGGATTGCCCGTCGTGCCTGAGGTAAATTGAATGTTAATGGTTTCATCGAACTGCAACTCACTAGCAATGTGTTGCAGTTTTTTCAGCATGTGTGTGGTTGGAGCTGTCAATAAATCCTGAAAACGATGCATTCCTGTATGTGCTTGATCATCAATTTTAATCACATGCTTTAAATGCGGTAAACGCTTGGCGTTGAGGACTTTATTGTCTGCCTGACACAGCTCTGGGGCAATTTTCGTTAAGATGTCCTGATAGTTGGTACTTTTAAACTGCGATGCAATTACCAAACCTTTACAGGAAACTTTGTTGAGCACAAATTCCAGTTCATTGCTTTTATAGGCTGGGTTTAAATTCACCAAAATCACCCCTGCCTTAAAGGCTGCGAATTGAGTGATCGTCCATTCCACACAATTCGGAGACCAAATGGCAAGGCGGTCACCTTTTTTAAAACCGAGTTTTAACAAACTACAGGCAAAGGCATTGACCTGTTGCTGTAGTTGCTTATAGGTCAGACGCACATTTTGATGCACGCTTACCAAAGCATCCTGATCTGCATATTGCTGGCAAGCCTGATCAAACTTTTCACCAATGGTCATGCCTAACAAAGGCTGATTACTGGTGCCATAGGCATAACTTAACCGTACTTGTGTCATTGAATCGATCTCCTTGATTCTTTGTAATTCTGTTTTCCATTATGACGACGATTACTTTTTGCCTGTTTTGTGCGTTGTTTTTACTACCCTCCCTGCTGTTTTCGCACTGCATTTACACAAAAGTCGGCAATTTGTTTGACAAAGTAATCTTTATAATTTTGATCAAACATCACATTGCGAGACGGGTTTAAAGGTTCAATCACTACAAAGGTCATGGAGCCAACCACACCTAAAGCAGCAGTGTTCAAATCTTCAAAATCAAACTCACCATTGACTTTTCCTTCAGCCAAAATTTCCTTGATGCTCTGTTTGATCAGTTGTTTACTGCGAAAACGCTCATGTTCCATTTCTGGGTCTACAGGCTCGAACATTAACGAATACGCCAATTGAGGGCTGTTCATCGCACGCTTCACAAAAGTGGTGACAGATTTTTGCAATTTTTGTTTTGCACTTAAATCTGACTTCGCAATGTGGTCCAAAATTTCGACCTCACGACGAATCGCATCCGATAAAACTTCAATCAAAATCTGACTTTTATTTTCAAAGTAGCGATACACCAAACCTGTAGATACGCCTGCGCGTTCTGCAATGGCTTGGATAGACGCTTCTTTAAAGCCCCCATGAGCAATAAGTTCACGAGCAGAATCTAAAATCGCCATGCGATTTTGTTCCATACGTTCCTGCATCAATGATGATCTTTTATAACTCATATCTTATTCTCAACCAGATAAAATGAATTGTAAATCATTTTGTGAATTTTAGTTCACTTTTTTAAATTTTCGATGTATGTTAGAACCTAAGCACAACAACAATGCTTGTTTTAGGAACAACAAATATAACCACAGGATGGATGAACACATGATTTTACAAAGCTTAGACTTCGGCTTAGATGAAACCTTAATCGCCCTGCGCGATTCAATCGCTGCTTTTTGTGCAAAGGAAATTGCACCCATTGCTCAACAGGTTGATCGTGATAACGAATTCCCTGCCCAGCTTTGGAAAAAATTTGGCGATATGGGCTTACTTGGCTTAACCGTGAGTGAAGAATACGGCGGCACTAACTTAGGCTATTTAGCTCACATCATTGCCATGCAAGAAATTTCTCGTGCATCAGCATCCATTGGTTTGTCTTACGGTGCTCATTCTAACCTATGTGTGAACCAAATTAAGCGAAATGGGACAGAAGAACAGAAGCAACGCTATTTACCAAAACTGATTTCAGGCGATTACATCGGCGCTTTGGCAATGTCTGAACCAAATGCAGGCTCAGACGTGGTTAGCATGAAACTGAAAGCTGAAGATAAAGGCGATCATTACTTGCTCAACGGCTCAAAAATGTGGATTACCAATGGCGGTGATGCCGATGTTTTGGTGGTGTATGCCAAAACTGACTTACAGGCAGGCGCCAAAGGTATGACTGCTTTCTTAATTGAAAAAACCATGTCAGGTTTTAGCCACGGCAGCCATTTAGACAAACTCGGGATGCGCGGCTCAAATACCTATCCATTGTTCTTTGACAATGTTGAAGTACCAAAAGAAAACGTCTTGGGCGGTGTGGGCAATGGTACAAAAGTACTAATGAGTGGACTGGACTATGAACGTGCAGTTTTAAGTGCAGGGCCGCTAGGTATTATGGATGCCTGCATGGATACCGTGATTCCTTATATTCATGAGCGTAAACAGTTTGGTCAGGCATTGGGTGAATTCCAGCTTATGCAAGGCAAAATTGCCGATATGTATTCGACTTGGTTGGCATGTAAAGCACTGGTCTATGCCGTTGGCGCAGAATGTGACAAAGCTGAACACAGCCGTAGTTTACGTAAAGATGCAGCCAGTGCCATTTTATACGCTGCCGAAAAAGCCACATGGATGGCAGGTGAAACCATTCAAACCTTGGGCGGTAATGGCTATATCAATGAGTTCTCTGCAGGACGTTTATGGCGTGATGCCAAACTCTATGAAATTGGTGCGGGTACTTCAGAAATTCGCCGTATGTTGATTGGCCGTGAATTGTTTAACGAAACTGCCTAAAAATAAATCACAAGAATAGACAAGGATGTTGGCATGAATCAATTACAGAGCAAAATTAATATTCGCAGCGACGAGTTTAAAAACAACCAAGCTGCGATGCAAAGCCTAGTCGATGACCTCAGAGAAAAAGTCCAAAAAATTGCTTTGGGTGGTGGCGAAACTGCACGCCAAAAACATTTAGACCGTGGCAAATTACTGCCACGTGAACGGATTGACCACCTGATCGATCCGGGTACTGCATTTATTGAAATTGGTCAGTTGGCCGCTTATCAGGTCTATCAGGATGATGTCCCTGCTGCGGGTGTAGTGGCGGGTGTCGGTCAAGTGAATGGCGTGACCTGCATGATCATTGCCAACGATGCCACAGTAAAAGGTGGAACGTACTATCCACTGACTGTGAAAAAGCATTTACGCGCACAGGAAATTGCCGAACAGAATCACCTGACTTGTATTTATTTGGTCGATTCTGGCGGTGCATATTTGCCGCTACAAGATGAAGTCTTTCCAGACCGTGATCATTTCGGACGCATTTTCTATAACCAAGCGCGTATGTCGAGCATGGGCATTGCCCAAATTGCCGTTGTGATGGGAAGTTGTACCGCAGGCGGTGCGTATGTCCCTGCCATGTCAGATGAAACCATCATTGTGCGTAATCAGGGGACAATTTTCTTGGGCGGCCCACCGCTGGTTAAAGCCGCAACAGGTGAAGTGGTTAGCAGCGAAGACTTGGGTGGTGGCGATGTACACACTCGCCTTTCAGGTGTAGCCGATCATTTGGCAGAAAATGATGAACATGCCTTGGCAATTGCCCGCAACATCGTTGCCAATTTAAATAAAAAGCCAAACCCGCAGCCTGAGCATATAGAAGCACCATTATTCGATGCCTCTGAACTGTATGGCATTGTTCCGACTGACGCGCGTAAACCGTTTGATGTACGTGAAGTGATTGCCCGTATTGTCGATGGTTCACGTTTTGATGAATTTAAAGCGCGCTTTGGCACCACATTAATTACAGGTTTTGCCAAACTATATGGTATGCCTGTCGGGATTATTGCCAACAACGGTATTTTATTTTCCGAGTCGGCACAAAAAGGCGCACACTTTATTGAACTATGCACCCAACGCAACATTCCCCTGTTATTTATTCAAAATATCACAGGCTTCATGGTTGGACGCCAATATGAAAATGAAGGCATTGCCAAAAATGGTGCCAAACTGGTGATGGCGGTTGCCACAGCCAATGTGCCTAAACTGACTTTGGTGATTGGCGGTTCTTTTGGTGCAGGTAACTACGGGATGTGTGGTCGTGCTTATTCACCACGTTTTATGTGGACATGGCCAAACTCACGTATTTCAGTGATGGGTGGCGAACAAGCATCGAGCGTATTGTCTACCTTAAAGCGTGATCAGATTGAAGCCAAAGGTGGTAGCTGGTCTGCAGAAGAAGAAGATCAGTTCAAACAGCCAATTCGTGAACAATACGAACGTCAGGGTCATCCATATTATGCGTCTGCACGTTTATGGGATGACGGTGTGATTGATCCTGCTCAGTCGCGTGAAGTGTTGGCTTTAAGTTTGGCTGCTGCTCTAAATGCCCCAATCCAACCGACCAAGTTTGGCGTGTTCCGCATGTAAGAGGTGACAAAATGGATTATCAGTTTTTACAGCTCGAACAGAACAACCAAGTGGCTACGGTTTGGATTAATCGTGCGGAGCTTCACAATGCCTTCAATACCCAAGTGATTGAAGAATTACATGCCTGCTTTCTGCAGTTGAATACGCGTGAGGATGTGCGTGTGGTGATTTTAGCTGGACGCGGCAAAAGCTTCTCTGCAGGCGCAGACCTGAACTGGATGAAACAGGCAGGTCAAGCCTCTGAAGCAGAAAATCAAGCCGATGCCCTAAAACTGGCAAAAATGCTGCAAAGTTTAGCGACGTTAAAACAACCGACTATTGCCCGTGTGCATGGTATTGCCTTTGGTGGTGGTATGGGTTTGGCAGCTGCCTGTGATATTTGCGTTGCCAGCACCGATGCCAAGTTTGCGACCTCTGAAGTACGTTTAGGTTTAGCACCATCTACCATTAGCCCTTACGTCATTCGTGCGATTGGCGCACGTCAGGCATCACGTTACTTTTTAACGGCAGAGCGTATTTCTGCAGAACAGGCACAGCAAATTGGTTTAGCGCATGAAGTCACTTCAGCCGAAGACTTAGACAGCAAAATTGATGAAATTGTGCAAGCCTTATTGCTTGGTGGCCCAGAAGCGCAACATGCTTCTAAACAACTGATTCAGATGGTTAATCATCAAGTTTTGACCGAAGATTTACTCCAACAAACTGCACAGCATATTGCACATGTTCGCCAAGGAACTGAGGCGAAAAATGGCTTAAATGCTTTTTTAAATAAACAAAGCCCGGCTTGGATCAAGACCACGGCAGAATAAAAGAAGGATCGCACGATGTTTGAAAAGATTTTAATTGCCAACCGTGGTGAAATTGCCTGCCGTGTAATTCGTACCGCAAAAAAACTTGGGATTGCGACTGTCGCGGTGTATTCAGATGCCGATGCGCAATCACAACACGTTAAACTGGCAGACGAAGCCATTTATATTGGTGAATCGCCTGCGGCACAAAGTTATTTGCAAGTTGAACGTATTATTCAGGCAGCCAAAAGCACAGGTGCACAAGCGATTCACCCGGGTTATGGTTTCTTATCTGAAAATGACCAATTCGCACTTGCCTGTAAAGACAACAATATTGTTTTTATTGGCCCGCCAGTTGAAGCCATTTTGGCGATGGGTCTAAAAGCAACCTCTAAAGCCTTGATGGAAAAAGCAGGTGTGCCACTAACTCCGGGCTACCACGGCAGCAATCAAGATGCGGCATTTTTAAAGCAACAAGCCGACAGCATTGGTTATCCTGTGCTCATTAAAGCCAGTGCAGGCGGTGGCGGTAAAGGCATGCGTTTAGTAGAACGCAGTGAAGACTTTCTCAGCTCACTCGCTTCATGTAAAAGTGAAGCACGTTCTAGCTTTGGTAATGAAGATGTGCTGATTGAACGCTATGTGATTCAACCACGTCATATTGAAGTACAGGTTTTTGGCGATACTCACGGCAACTACGTGCATTTGTTTGAACGTGATTGCTCGGTACAACGTCGCCACCAAAAAGTGCTTGAAGAAGCACCTGCACCAAAAATGCCAGAAGATAAACTCGAAACTATGCGCCAAGCCGCAATTGATGCCGCACGTGCTGTAAATTACGTGGGCGCAGGTACGGTAGAGTTTATTGTCGAGCAAGACGGTACTGCTTATTTCATGGAAATGAATACCCGCTTGCAGGTCGAACACCCCGTCACAGAAATGATTACAGGGCAAGACTTGGTTGAGTGGCAATTGCGAGTTGCTTTTGGTGAGCCATTGCCAAAACAGCAACATGAATTGCAAATTCATGGTCATGCCCTTGAAGCGCGTGTGTATGCCGAAGAACCAGAAAAAGGCTTTATTCCTGCCATTGGTCAAATCAGCTATCTGCATTATCCAGAGCAAAATGATGCCGTACGTGTCGATAGCGGGATTGTCGAAGGTGATGAAATCAGCACCTACTACGACCCAATGATTGCCAAACTGATTGTTTGGGGTAAAAACCGTGAAGCAGCATTAACGCAAATGCACCATGCTTTAGGTCAGTTCCACGTCGATGGTTTAGGCAACAACATTGCATTCTTGGATCGTTTGGTGCTGTGTGATTCCTTTAAACATGCCAATTTGGATACAGGGCTTATTCAACGTGAGGAAGCATTTTTACTTAACGCAAAACCTGAAGTCGCTACAGAAACTGTCGTTGCAGCTGCGTTAATTGATGTACTTTCTCGTATTCAAAACAACAAAGCGGCAAACAACGCGGTTTGGCAAAAAGACCACTTCTGGCGCTTAAATCAGCAAAGCGCCCACACAGTGCAATTACAGTGCAATGACCAAACACTCAAAATCCAGTTAAAACCATGCACTTCTGGTTTTGAGGCTCATTACAATGGGCAAACGCTGAGCGTTCAAGGCGAGCTTTTGGATGCACATCGTCTACAGGTTTGTATCAATGGTCAGCAACAAAAAATAGCATTTAACCAACATGCGCAAGGCATCACCCTGTTCCAAAACGGTCAGCGTCATGTGTTTAGCTATGTACAAGCAAACTTTAACAGCGATGATCAACAAGACAATGCCAACAATCTGACTGCACCAATGCCGGGTGTAATCACCCAAGTTTTGGTGGCAGCCAATGCCCGTGTGAAAAAAGATGATGTACTGATGACACTGGAAGCCATGAAAATTGAATATTCAATTCGTGCGCCTTTCGATGGCATTGTGGCAAGTTCGTACTTCCAAGCGGGCGATCAGGTCAAAGCAGGCGATGAACTGGTTGAATTTGAAGCCTTGACGGAGGAAGTTGCATGACTGAATTTGTCAAAATTGTAGAGGTTGGCCCACGAGATGGTCTGCAAAATGAGAAAACGCCACTCACTTTGGCAGACCGTAAAAACCTGATTTTGGATTTAATGCAAACAGGTTTAAGCAGCATTGAGGTCGGTTCTTGCGTATCGGCCAAATGGGTACCGCAAATGGCAGACAGCGATGTGCTGTTTGCCAGCCTGCCACAAAACCCAAACATTCAATTCAGTTTACTGACCCCAAACTCAAAAGGTTTTGAGTCGGCTTTGGCGGTGGGTTGCAAAGAAGTTGCCGTGTTTACCGCCGCTTCTGAAAGCTTTACCCGAAAAAATATCAACTGTTCAATTGAAGAAAGTTTGGAAAAATTTAGCGATGTCATGCGTCAAGCCAAAGCGCACAACATTCGCGTGCGTGGTTATGTATCTTGTATGGTGGACTGTCCTTATGAAGGCGCAATTGACCCGAAACAAGTCGCAAAAGTCACACAGCAATTATTGGACATGGGCTGCTATGAAGTGTCTTTGGGTGAAACCATTGGTACAGCAACCCCTGACCGTGTGCAAAAAGTCTGGGATGCATGTTTGGCAGAGGTCGATGCCAAAGTTTTAGCAGGTCATTTTCACAATACTTACGGCATGGCGATTGCCAATATTTATCAATCGCTCTTACAAGGAATTCGTGTATTTGATTCATCCATTGCTGGTTTGGGTGGCTGTCCGTATGCCAAAGGTGCATCGGGCAATGTGTCTACCGAAGACTTGTACTATTTACTGTCCAAGATGGGTTTTGAAACAGGTGTGCGGTTAGAGCCGCTGATGCAAGCCAGTCGCAACATCAGCAATATCTTACAGCGTGATAATCCATCTCACTATGCCAATGCCTACTGGCAAAAGGTTTGTGCTTAAAACCCATTTCATCCTCAATAACTTTGGAACATAAGCGACAAGGATGACAACAACACAACATGGCAAGTGAATGCCGTGCAGAGAATAAATAGAGGTGACAAATGTCCAATAAAGTATATGACAGCGCACAAGCTGCATTAAATGGCGTGGTTCAAGATGGGCATACCTTGGCGGTGGGCGGTTTTGGTTTATGCGGTATTCCTGAAGCCTTGATTGCTGCGTTAAAAGATACAGGCGTCAAACAACTGACTTGTATTTCTAATAACGCTGGCGTCGATGGTTTTGGTTTAGGCTTATTGCTTGAAACCAAACAAATCAAAAAAATGATTTCATCTTATGTCGGCGAAAATAAAGAATTTGAACGCCAGTTTTTAAGCGGTGAATTGGAAGTTGAACTCACCCCGCAAGGCACACTGGCAGAAAAACTACGCGCAGGCGGTGCAGGTATTCCTGCATTTTTCACCCCAACAGGTGTAGGCACTGTCATTGCAGAAGGCAAAGAAGTCCGTGAATTTAACGGCAAAGATTATATTTTAGAAGAATCTTTGACTGCAGATGTCGCTTTGGTCAAAGCCTACAAAGCAGATAAAGCGGGTAATCTTATTTTCCGTAAAACAGCACAAAACTTTAATCCTGTTTGTGCTATGGCAGGCAAAATCACCATTGCCGAAGTTGAACAAATCGTTGAAATTGGCGATTTAGACCCCGACGAAATCCACTTAGCTGGTATTTATGTGAACCGCATTGTCCTCAATGCAAGCCCAGAAAAACGGATTGAACAAATGACTTTAAAGGCGGAGGCTTAAGACATGGCTTGGACGCGTAATCAAATGGCGCAGCGCGCTGCACAAGAATTAGAAGATGGTTTTTATGTCAATTTAGGCATTGGCTTACCCACACTGGTCGCCAATTATATTCCTGAACATATCAATGTCTGGTTACAGTCCGAAAATGGCTTGCTTGGCATTGGTGAGTTCCCAACTGCCGAAACTGTAGATGCCGACCTGATCAATGCAGGCAAACAAACTGTGACTGCACGTAAAGGTGCGGCATTTTTCTCCAGCGCAGATTCCTTTGCCATGATTCGTGGCGGGCATGTCAATATCGCCATTTTAGGGGCAATGGAAGTTTCTGAACAAGGCGATCTTGCCAATTGGATGATTCCCGGCAAGAAAGTTAAAGGCATGGGCGGTGCAATGGATTTGGTCGCAGGCGTACAAAAAGTTGTGGTGTTGATGGAACATTGTGCCAAAGATGGTACACCTAAAATTGTATCGCAGTGCAGTTTACCACTTACGGGTAAAGCAGTGGTGCATCGTATCATTACCGACTTAGGCGTACTTGATATTACCCCACAAGGCGTAAAGTTGATTGAACTTGCACCTGATGTCAGTTTTGATGAAATTCAAAAAGTTACAGGCGTTGCCTTGCAAAAAGTCGCAGCTTGATGAATTTATCTCAAGTTAACTCCCCCTCTCCTTTGCAAGTTTTGATGCACTGCTTTAAAACTTAATACAAGGGAGAGAGTTTATTTTGACTCCTATACTTTTCCACTCAACAAAACCAATAAATCAATGATTTATAAAACGATTCCACTAAACCAAAAATCATTTAAAAAATCACTTTCAATTTCGATATTTGCACAATACTTCGGGATTGATCCACAATAAAAAAGCCTTCACTTTGCAAAGTGAAGGCTTACAAGAAAATAGACCTATTTTAAGATTGAGGCGCCTTTTGCTCTACCACGCCAGCATCTTCCACACTACGCACCGTGCCTGTATCTACATTCAAGACTTCAAACTCAATACGGCGGTTTTTAAATTGACCTTCTGGCGTTGCATTTGCCGCAATCGGCTGCTCTGAACCAAAACCAATGGCTTGCAATTGACCCGGATTTACACCACGTGATACTAAATAATCGACCACTGCTTGCGCACGTTGTTGTGACAAAGTTTTGTTGGCATTGGCATCACCTACGGCATCGGTATGCCCTTTCACGGTTAATTGCACTTGTGGCGCGCGCTGCATCAATACCGCAGCCTGATCTAAAATAGACTTATTGGCTGCTGGAATTTCAGTCGATGCAGAATCAAAATTAATGATTTGCATATTGAGTGCCGTCGCAATATCCAAAGCTTGAATATTGTCAGGATTAATTGCAGCCAAAGCCTGCTCGGCATTGCTAATACTGCTGGTTACAGCCTGATTAACATCGGTTACTGTAGTTTCTGCAGGTTGCTGAGTCACTACAGTCATGTTTTTAGCCAATGGACGAATTTGACTGGCTAAACGCTCTGCATCGGCAGGGTTCGCGGCTTGAATAGACAGTTGATTACCCACCCAGTTTAAATTGACATTCGGTACACCTTTCAGCATTTTTAAAACGCTTGGAATCACGTCCTGATCAATAAATTCCGAATGATAGTTGGCAAAATTTTCTGCACCACAACCTGTTGGATGATTAAAAATTTGCTTCACTTCATTTTGCAAAATTTCCATATAACTTGAGTTATTTAACAAAATTTGACAAGTCACCAAATTACCATCACTACCCGTACTGACTTGTAACATTGCAGCTTGATTCGCTGCCACTTGAGTCTGGGTGGTTGCAGGCGTTTTGTTGCGGTCACTGCATGCACGGAATAAAAATGCCAATAAACCAATTAAAATAATTAAAGCTAAAATTGGCAATAGCCACGAACGGCGTTCTTCTACTGGCTCAGTCACAATAACTTCAGGTGCATGATGTATGGTTTGTCCTGCAGCATTATTTACCCCCAAAGCAGCCAATAATGCTGTTGCCCACTGCGGTAAAGCCGCCTGAATTGAATCTAAATTGTTTTGCAGTAAATGCTGAATGGCAACTGGGTCAGATGAACCTGCCTGATTTTCCAAAAAGTTTAAACTTGGTGCAATTGAACGATTCAGGGTGTTTTCAATTTCGGTTTGCGGTGCTGTGCCGCTGACCAAATCTAAAAACTGCTGTTTTAAAGATAGATTTGAACCAAATACATCGCCCACACGTGGATTCAGTTGTCGCAGCAGATTGTCAATCAGTTCAGGTCGTGAATTTAAAATAGACAATAAAATGGGATAAAAACTATTTAATGCCTGATTTTTTTCAAGCAAATGCTGGGTTTCCCCTTCCAATACAATGGATGACACACTTTGTTTGAGCAAGTCTATAAAATCTGTTTGCATATATATGCCCTCTTTTTTGTCTTTGTTTTCAAGCTGTTTTTTAGTGTATATGCTTAAAATTTAAACAAATGTAATAAATTGTGGTGTTTTGATTTTGTTGTGAAATTTGAGTCAACGGCATGTAGAGTCTCTTCTTCGATTTTCTATTTGGGGATTGTTAAAATTCAATAAAAAAGCCAGCCGAAGCTGACTCTTATTTAAACTTGAAAATAAAATATCAATCAGAGCATATTAAGCAGTAAAGACGCGTACTGCTTTGCCTTTTACAACTTGATTAATCAAAGGCGTATTTTTGCCTTGTGACACAATCGTTTCTTTGTTCAGTGTCCATTCCACTTCTGGATCAACCAAGACCCAACCCGCTTCCTGTTCCCAACGACTTTGCATTTTTGCCACACGCGCAGGTGCAAGTGTCACTTTTTCTACCCATTCCAATGGACTGAACAGACCTTCCTGAATCAGTTGAATCCCAAATGGAATATAAGTATCAAATGCAGTAAAACCTGACAAAGTATCTGCAAATGGTGCCATTTTTGCAGAGCTATTTAACGGCTCATGATGAGTACAAATCGCATCAATCACACCATCTTTTACACCTTGACGCAGTAATGCTTTGTCTTGCTCTGAGCGCAGTGGCGGACGTACATGCGCTAACGAGTTAAAACCATCAATAATTTGATCGGTTAAATGCAGTTGATGCATCGCAACATCACAAGTGACAGGTAAACCTTTGGCTTTAGCTTGTTGAATCAATTCAACTGATGCACCACAAGACAATAGGCCAAAATGCGCACGTACACCTGTGGCTTCAATCATCAGCAAATATTTGGCAATCGCTACGGTTTCTGCCAAAGTTGGAATCATAGGCAAGCCCTGACGCGATGCAATAAAACCTTCATGCACACAGCCATCTTTAGCAATTTGCGGTTCTTCGGCATAGAACACCACGGTCATGTCCAAACCTGCAGCATATTCCAGTGTGCGAATCACGACATCATCATCTTCAAAAGGTGCATTGGCATTGGACACTGCACTACAGCCGCCTTTTTTCAGTCCCGCCATATTGGCAGGCTGCTTGCCGTTTAAACCTTGAGTTTGTGCACCAATTACTTCTAAATAAATGCCGCCATCCAACATGGCTTTTTCGACCAAACCATGAATAAGTGCGCCGTTATCTTGCACAATCGGTTTAGAATCAGGTGGGGTAAATAAGTGCAGGATGCCATTTTCACGGGCAGCCTTGCCTTCAGATTTGAGCGTGCCGTGTTGTTGCTGACCAGGTTCACGTAAACGTGCGCATAAATCTACCATAGTTGGCATGAGCCATTGACCTTGGGCATCTATGCTTTCGCTAATATCTGCACTTTCTGCAACCAACTTGCCATTTTCAAGATATACCGTTTGTACGCGGTCAATTTGCTGGATTGGGTCAAGCACACGTACATTTTCAATTTTTACAATCGCCATGACTTTTTCCTTATACCGCAATCGCGTCAATCAAACCTTGTTCTTGCAATTGACCTTGCATCGCCAAGGCCAATACCGCCATACGTACCGCAATACCGTTGGTTACTTGATTTAAAATCACCGATTGAGGCCCATCGGCAATGCTTGAATCAATTTCGACACCACGGTTCATTGGACCAGGATGCATCACAATACAGTTTGCTTTTGCAAGCGCCAACCGCTCTTTGTTTAAACCATACATTTTGTAGAATTCGGCTTGTGAGGCAAGTGCTGGCGAATCAATACGTTCATTTTGAATACGCAGGGTGATAATCACGTCGCAATCTTTAATGCCTTCTTCCATTTTGTTAAATAAACGCACGCCTGCGCCATATTCATCAAAACCGTAGGGCAACAAGGTGTTCGGTGCAATCACGCGAATGTCTTTACAGCCCAGTGTTTGCAAGGCAGCCACATCGGAACGCGCCACGCGTGAATGTTTAATATCACCAATAATCGCAACACTTAATTCTTCATAAGGTCGTTGGGTTTCACGGCGAATGGTCAGCATATCCAACATCGCTTGCGTTGGATGTGCATGACGGCCATCACCCGCATTAATAATGGCAACCTTTGGGCAAACCGTTTTAGCAATAAAATGTGCTGCACCTGAAGATGAATGACGCACCACAAAAATGTCAGCAGCCATCGCCTCTAAGTTCCACAAAGTGTCACGCAAAGTTTCACCTTTAGAGGTACTTGAACGGGCAATATCAATATTGAGTACATTGGCAGAAAGACGCTTGGCTGCGGCTTCAAATGTGGTGCGGGTACGAGTAGAGTTTTCGAAGAACAAATTCATCACCGTGCGCCCTTCGAGCAAATTATTGGTGATCAGTTGGTTTTGTTCATTGAAAAAGGACTGTGCTGTGTCCAGAATTTGGGTGAGGGTTTCTTTGGAAAGACCTTCGATGGTTAAAAAGTGTTTTAAATGCCCATCTTTATTCAATTGAATCTGGCTCGGAGTATGCAATGCCGCCAAATGCATGAGAGATTCCTTATACGTTAAGTTAACGCATTATACAGAAATTGATTTGGCAAAGCAGTGTAACTTGGCATGATTTAGTCAAAAGAAACTTATGATTTTAAAAATTAAGTCATGCAGACTCATCTACACTTTCTTTCATGCTTAATACTCTACAAAGCGATGTGAAAGGATGGCATTTATATTTAACTGCTCTGCTAGCCAATCATCTTGATATGAGCTTGATGAACATCTGGTGGGTCAATCTTCGTCTACAACTGCCTACGCAACCTTCAGGCTATGTAGGCATAGTCTGTACAATTCACCGTTTAACGCAATGCCCCTATATAATGATGGGACACCTGCGCCCGATAAATTTCTTCAGCTGTAGGTTCAGTCAAGTCATCTATATTTTCTATATTTTCTACTGCATCTAATTGCTGCGCTTCAGTCTGTGGCGACGTTATTTCTGCATCAGCATCCATTAAGTTAGCCAATATACTGTTTAAGCGCAGCGCATAACGGCACAATTCCTCATCGTGTGTAGCGAGCGCCAATTGCAGCACAGCACGTGCATAGTCTGAATTTTCAACCAGATACATGACATCAATCACACGTCCACTGACCCGTCTTAATCGCGTATAAATTAAAGTGGCAACTGAAAAAATCTCGTTATTTGCTGTTAAAGCCTGTGCCGTGTTTAAAGTAGCCGTGGTCATTTAAATATTCCCCTTATCGCTTCATTGTTGTTTTGCAGTGTTTGATGCTCATCTGCAAAATGTTCACCATCACAACAATGTATGAGCAAAATACATACCAATCATGTGAATATTCAGGTTTTTATTTTTCCGCAATACAATCACTCAAAATTTTTTAGAGATGTCATTACATCCTCATTGCCTTTTTAGAAAAAAACAGTAAAAAATGCCCTGAAGCTCTTCAAATCTAGACCTTTAAAATTCTGCACGATTCACGCTAAATCACTAAGTTTTCTAGCACAAAATACGGTAAAATAGCCGATTGCTGAATTGCTTTTGGAAATTTTCATGAATTCGAAACCCCGTCTTTCTACATATTGGGTCACCTGTGCAGATGGACTTGAAACCTTATTGCAAGAAGAAATGCAAGGTTTAGGTATTCAAAATATCGAACGTTTACCGGGTCGTTTAATTTTCAAAGGCACACTCGAAAATGCCTATCGTGTCTGCATGTGGTCACGTTTAGCCTCACGTGTCCTTACACCAATTCACACACACGAAATTGAATTTAGTCACGACGCGCGCGATGTAGCCGAAGAGCTTTATGAAGGTGCGCTGAGCTTTGACTGGTCACTGATTTTTGCGCCACAAAGTACTTTTGCAGTGCGTTTGCATATAGAGCGTGACATTAAAGTGAACAGCCAATTTGCGACCTTGCGCGTTAAAGATGGTGTGGTCGATTCATTTATGGACGCTGTGGGCAAACGCCCAAGCATCGACATCAAACAGCCAGAAATTACGCTGTATGTTTTAGCAGGGAAAACTGAACACACCTACTGTTTAGATTTATCGGGCGACTCGTTGCATAAACGTGGTTATCGTCGTTTTATGACCGATGCCCCAATTAAAGAAAACCTTGCCGCAGCAATTCTGCAAAAAGGTCAGTTACAACAAATTCAACCCGACATTATTTTAGACCCAATGTGTGGTTCGGGCACGTTTATTATTGAAGCATTGATGATGCTAACTGACCGTGCACCGGGTTTGGTACGTCGTTTTGGTTTTAACGGTTGGCAAGGTCACGACCATGAATTGTGGATGAGCATTAAAGCAGAAGCGGCAGAACGCCATCAAACTGCATTACAACAGCCCTTGCCAAAATTCTATGCTTTCGATGCCGACTGGGAAGCAGTCAAAGCCACCAAGCAAAATATTATTGCGGCAGGTTTTGAAAGTCTGCTCGATCAGATTCAAATTGAAGAACGTACTTTGGCTGACTGGCCCGACTTTCAAGCCGAAGGTAAAAAGGCCTTTATTGTCACCAACCCACCTTATGGTGAACGTTTGGGCGATAAAGCCTCGAACCGTGCCTTATATTTGGGTCTGTCTGCCCTTTTGCAAAAGCATTTCCCAAATCAAAAAGCAGCTGTAATTGCCGCACAGGTCGAACAAGCCGATGTACTGGCATTTAATGACCCTCAAATTCTACGTTTGATGAACGGTAAACTACCAATTTACGTACGTTTTGGCACGATCAAACCTGCAACAGTAGCACGTCCATTCTTAGCTGACTGGCAACCTCAGCAATTTGAACCGATTGAAGGTGCAGAAGACTTCACCAACCGCTTACAGAAAAATATGCAAAGCCTGAAAAAATGGGCGGTGAAAGATAATGTCTATTGCTTACGTTTATACGATGCAGACTTGCCTGATTTTAATGTCGCAGTCGATTTATACGGCGATCGTTTGCACGTACAAGAATATGCACCACCGAAAAAAATTGATCCTGAAAAAGCCAAAAAGCGTTTTAATCTTGCATTACAAGCAATTCGTGCTGTAACAGGCTTAGGCCGTGATGCGGTATTCATTAAGACACGTGCCCGCCAAGAAGGTAAAAATCAGTACACCAAACAAAGTACTGCTTCTAAGCGTTTTATCGTGCAAGAAGGTCAAGCGAAAATTTTGGTCAACCTGACGGATTATTTAGATACAGGTTTATTCCTAGACCACCGTCAAATGCGTTTACGCATTGCCAAAGAAGCACGTGGTAAGCACTTCCTGAATTTATACAGTTACACCTCAACTGCAAGTTTGCATGCTGCACTTGGCGGGGCTGCAAGCACCACCAGTGTCGATTTATCTAACACCTATTTAAACTGGTCTAAAGAAAACTTCGTACTGAACGGTTTGACTGTAGACCATGCCGATGAACAGCATCAATTCTTTGCTAGCGACTGTTTTGAATGGCTCAAAGAAGGTCATGAACAATATGATCTGATCTTTATTGACCCACCAACTTTCTCAAACTCTAAAAAGTTCTACGGAACATTTGACGTACAACGCGACCACGTTTCTTTAATTAAGCGTGCCATGAACCGCTTAACCACAGGCGGAACGCTGTACTTCTCCAACAACTACCGTGGTTTTGAAATGGATGAAGAAATTGAAGCCATGTTTGATGTGCAGGAAATTAGCCATGAAACCATTGGGCAAGATTTCAAACGCAACACCAAAATCCACCGTGCTTGGAAAATTCAGCACCCGCCTGTTTAAATAAACGATATGGCAATACAACAAAGCCTGTTCATTTGAACAGGCTTTGTTTTATCGTAGATCAGTATCTAGATTATTGACCAGTTAAAAACTTCTTTTCACCATATTGATAATGCATCGACAGTTTAAATTCATCACCATCACGTTGAATTTGCTGATTGCTTTGCATCGCACTGAGTATCTGTTCCAACTCTTGATCAGACATGCTTTTACCTGCAGCATTCATATAATTATTCATAATGGTTTTGACCACTTGCTTGTTAAAACTCACATCGGTTTGCATTTCCAATAAACTTGGGAACATTTTCGCTAAGCCTTCTACAGTGGTTTGATGCCCTGGCATCACTTTACCAACCAAATCTGCCCGAATACTGCCTGTGCCTAATTTCAACTGATTCTTCTTGGATTCGAACTGAAAGCCCTCATTAATCACAGCCAACAAGGCTTGTTGAACTTCTTTCTCAAAGTTTTCCGCTTCTAGGCATGAGTTGTTTTGTTTTTGCACAATATCAAGAAACGTCTGCATTTTACTGCGCTGCAAGTTTTTAACATCCCAATTCACTTGCAGGTCTTGCATGGCAGGCACATTATTTAAACCCAACTCGGCAATTTTAAATTTCGATTGAATATCTACCGTGCGCTCATGCAGTTGAGTATCCATACGCCAACTGAAGTCTTTCATTTTGCCTGAACCCACTGCTTTTGGGTCTTGACGCTGCATTTCTGCAATACTGAATTGGAAATAGCCCGGCTCTAAAGACTGCACATTCAAAGCCTGATTGGTTTTAAACTGCATGCCTTTTACTTGAAGATGTCCAAATTGATCCAGCACCGTCAATTGAGGCACATCAAAACTCATATTTACAATTTTCTGCTGCCCCTGACTTTGTTTCGCCTGAAACTCAATCTGCATAGGAGAAAATTTAGCTTCAAGTCCTGCTTCTTTTTTCTCTATAGCAGGTATGCTCAATTTCGTGGTCGATACACCCAACCAATTCACTTGCGTTGTCACATTTAGAGGCTGCTGAAAGAACTCGGAAAATTGTCCCTGCCCTTGTTCCAGATTCATTTTAGAATCAATTTGGTAACCTTTCCATGTCCGCTGAATTTGATCTTGTCCGTGAAACACCAGTTTTTCTTTAGCATTACATGGGTCTGCAATAATGGTCATTTTCCATTTGGCAGTACCTGTTAAAGTCCCCATGTCGTAGTCCGTATATTGGACGCTCACATTGGGTACAGGATTTAAATTTTGTTGATAATGCTCACGCAGGCTCTTATCTGCATATAAATTTCCTGCAGTGACAGCTCCTGCCAACACTGCAACCCCCATTCCACCCCATACTATTTTTGACATAGATTCTGCTCAGAATTTATCTATTCTTATTGAACAATAAATTATAATTAATCTTCTTTAAAAAAGATAATTGTTTTGCAAATAAATCACTTAAATATAATATTCATCACAAAATATTAAAAATAGCTGTCATTTTTTACCAAAAATTTTACTTATGTGACCTAAATTGTCAGTCATAAAAAACCCAGCCGAAGCTGGGTTTCTTAAAAGTTGCTTACACATAGCCAATTAGCTGAGTTTCATTTTTTCAAACAGCAAATGACCATTTTCAGCTTTAATTAAAATCGTATCACCTGCAACAAAGTCACCTGCGAGGATTTTTTGCGCCAATGTGTTTTCCACTTGTTGCTGAATTGCACGTTTCAATGGACGCGCACCGTAGACTGGGTCAAAACCTGCTTCAATCAATTGATCAAATGCAGTATCGTCTATCGACAAGCTCAAGTCGCGTTCGCTTAAACGCGCACGTAAACGATCCAATTGAATATCGGCAATGCCACGAATTTGTGCTTTTTCCAGTGAATGGAACACCACCAACTCATCAATACGGTTAATAAACTCAGGGCGGAAATGTTGTGAAACTGCGGCCATGACCACGGTACGCACTTCTTCACGTGTTGGATTGTCACCCAATTCACGTACTTCGTGTGAACCCAAGTTAGAAGTCATCACAATTACAGTGTTCTTAAAGTCCACCACGCGACCTTGCGAGTCGGTTAGGCGTCCGTCATCCAACACCTGCAACAAGATGTTAAATACGTCTGGATGGGCTTTTTCCACCTCATCAAACAGCACCACACTGTACGGTTTACGACGTACTGCTTCGGTTAATACACCACCTTCTTCATAACCGACATAGCCTGGAGGCGCACCGACCAAACGGCTGACCGAGTGTTTTTCCATAAATTCAGACATATCAATCCGAATCATGGCGTCATCGCTGTCAAACAAGAAGTTCGCTAACGCTTTGGTCAATTCTGTTTTACCTACCCCTGTTGGGCCAAGGAACAGGAACGAACCACTTGGACGGTTAGGATCAGACAAACCTGCGCGTGAACGACGTACCGCATTCGACACCGCCACCACAGCTTCATCTTGCCCCACCACACGGTTATGCAAGAAATCTTCCATGTGTAGCAATTTTTCACGTTCACCCTGCAGCATTTTCGATACAGGAATGCCCGTTGCAGCACTCACGACTTCAGCAATTTCATTGTCCGTAACTTTGTTACGCAATAATTTTGGTTCTTCTTTCTCTTCAACCAACTCATCTTGTGCCAGTTGTTTTTCCAACTCAGGAATCACACCGTATTGTAAACGTGACATTTCCGCCAAGTCATTTTCACGTTGCGCTTTTTGCAATGCCATACGTGCCTGATCAAGCTGAGTCTGAATTTGCTTAGTGCCTTCAACCAAGGTTTTTTCCGCTTTCCAAACTTCTTCCAAATCATTGTATTCATTTTGAACTTCAATAATTTGTTTTTCCAGATGTGCAACTTCAGCACGGCTGCCTGCATCTTCATCTTTCTTCACGGCTTCAAGTTGCAGTTTTAATTGAATTAAACGGCGCTCTAATTTATCTAAGGCTTCAGGCTTAGAATCTAGCTCCATTTTAATCCGTGACGCTGCCTCATCCACCAAATCAATTGCCTTGTCGGGAAGTTGACGGTCAGTGATATAACGGTGCGACATTTTAGCGGCGGCAATAATCGCCGAATCTAAAATTTTAACCCCGTGGTGCACTTCGTAGCGTTCTTTCAGACCTCGTAAAATTGCAATGGTGTCTTCTACACTTGGCTCATCAACCAATACTTTTTGGAAACGACGCTCTAAAGCTGCATCTTTTTCAATATATTGACGATACTCATCTAAAGTGGTTGCACCCACACAGCGCAATTCGCCACGCGCCAATGCAGGTTTCAACATATTGCCTGCATCCATGGCACCATCGCCTTTACCTGCACCCACAAGTGTGTGTAATTCATCAATAAATAAGATGACTTCCCCTTCTTGTTTCGCCAAGTCTTTTAAGACCGCTTTTAGGCGTTCTTCAAACTCACCGCGATATTTCGCACCTGCCAACAATGAGCCCAAATCTAAAGATAAAACACGTTTACCTTTTAAACTTTCAGGCACTTCACCATTCACAATACGCTGCGCCAAACCTTCAACAATCGCAGTTTTACCCACACCAGGTTCACCAATGAGTACTGGGTTGTTTTTGGTACGGCGTGACAACACCTGAACGGTACGGCGGATTTCATCATCACGACCAATTACAGGGTCTAGCTTGCCCGCCAACGCACGTTCAGTTAAGTCGATGGTATATTTATTGAGTGAGTCACGTTGATCTTCGTGATTATTGCTCATGACTTTTTCATCCCCTCTAATTTTGTCAATCACGCTACGCAAACTGGCTGAAGTCACGCCTACACTGTTCAGTAGTGTTTTGGTCGCGCCCACTTCGGTCAAACCCAGCATCAACCAATCGGTTGACAAGAACTCATCACCTGCTTTTTGGGCAAAACTGTCAGCCAAATTCAGGGCTTTAACCGCATCTGGACTTAAGTTGATATCGCCTGTTGGATTGGCCAAAGTCGGTGCATCGGCAATCGCTTGCTGTAATTTGCTTTGCAAATCACGTAGGTTGGCGCCTGCTTGTTGTAATAAACTGACATTGGAGGCTTCTTCGAGCAAAGTCGCCAATAAGTGAATGCCTTCAATGGCAGTGTGATCTTTCCCTATCGCAAGAGATTGGGCATCGGATAAAGCTTGCTGTAGTCGGTTGGTAAACTTTTCAAAACGCATTCTTGTTATTCCTCACAACAAATTGTGTACTTGATGGATATATGGGAACGCAGGCGTAAATTTCAATTGAATTTTTATATATTTTTCAAAATCTTAATTGAAATTAACAGTTAGATTTCAATTATAATATTGGACTAATTAAAGTAAATTTCAAGTTTAGTCTGGTAATTTTTTATTTTAGTTGAGTCATTGACATACACTTGCATATCAATCAATTAAAGGCTTTTGATTATTATTTATGCAAATAGAAATATTTAGTTACAATGATTGGCAAATATACCAACCATTGTATGACCTATCAGTCAACGCTTAATCTTGTTCAATAATTTCAAAATCATGGCTAATTTCAACACCACCATCAGATAGCATTTTACTGGCAGAACAGTATTTTTCTGCTGAAAGTTCAACCGCCTTCGCGACCTGCTTTTCCTTAACAGCCTTGCCTTTGACCACAAAATGCAAATGAATTTTGGTGAACACTGCAGGGATGCTATCGGCACGTTCTGCTGTTAACTGACATTCAACATGCGTCACTTCTTGGCGTGATTTTTTTAAAATAGTCACAATATCGAATGAAGCACAACCACCAAGTCCCATTAAGATTAACTCCATAGGACGTGGACCACGGTTTTCACCACCATATTCTGCGGATCCATCCATCACTACAGAATGACCACTTTCTGATTTGGCTTCAAAAGCAACGTTCTCTAACCACTGAACACTTGTTTGCATTGCAACTACCTAAAAAAAACTATAAATTGACACGGGTATTTGTACACTAACATAACTTGAGTTGATAAGGAATTTCATCTCTACTGTGTGACAAGTTCAGACTAGGTCTTGTGCGATCTATTATTTATCCATTTTCGGAACCGTTAGCATGACTTCAAACTTTTCACAGCTGAGCACTGATGCATTGTCCCCTGGACAACTGCCTGACTCAGTCAAAGCATTATTAAAACGTGCATACATCAACCGTTATCCAAAACGGACAACTATTGTTGATGCGGGGACTGAATCTAAATCGTTATATTTGATTTTAAAAGGTTCAGTATCAATTATTCTTCGCGAAGATGATGATCGCGAAATTGTTGTGGCATATTTGAATCCAGGCGACTTTTTTGGGGAAATGGGTCTGTTTGAATCGAATCCACAACGTACTGCAGAAGTTCGTACTCGTGATGTCTGTGAAATTGCAGAAATTACTTATGAAAACTTCCACGAACTCAGCAAACAATATCCTGACTTAAGCTATGCCGTTTTTGCACAGCTGGTACGTCGTTTAAAAAATACTACACGTAAGGTAACTGACCTTGCCTTTATAGATGTGTCTGGTCGTATTGCACGTTGCTTGATTGATCTTTCTGCGCAACCAGAAGCCATGATTTTGCCAAACGGTCGTCAAATTCGTATTACACGCCAAGAAATTGGTCGTATTGTCGGCTGTTCACGTGAAATGGTCGGGCGTGTTCTAAAAACACTTGAAGAACAAGGCATGATTGAAACTGATGGTAAAGCCATTCTGATTTTTGATGCTTCTTTGGAGCAAAATGAATCCACTGATGGCAACTTTGATGACGAGTAAACCATCTATATGCTCATTAAAAAAGCAAATCTTCGGATTTGCTTTTTTATTACCAGCTGTTAACTTTTTACCATTTTCAATTATCAAAATACCATTATTGCTGTCACTACAATGAAGTAGCAATTTTCGCAGCCACAAGTGGCGCAAAATGGTTTCAGCTCTTGTAACATCAATATATACATATAATCTTGAGCGAGAGACAATATGCAATTTAAACCATTGGCAAAAACAGGCATTCTAGTTCCAGAAATCTGTTTAGGCACCATGACATTTGGTGAACAAAATACCCAGCAAGAAGCCTTTCAACAACTCGATTATGCGCTAGAACGAGACTTATATTTTTGGGATACCGCAGAAATGTATCCCGTACCACCAAAAGTAGAAACTCAAGGTGCAACCGAAACCATCATTGGCAATTGGTTACAACAACGTGGCGGACGTGACAAATTATTTTTAGCCTCTAAAATTGCAGGCCCTTCGCAAGGCGGCAGTCATATTCGAGACGGCAAAACCCGCTTTAACGCAGAGGATATTCATTCTGCACTGGATGGCAATTTAAAACGCCTGCAAACCGACTATATCGACTTATACCAACTGCACTGGCCACAACGCCCAACCAACTTTTTTGGCAAACTTGGTTATGGCAACCAAGAAGCACAAAATACGCAAGAAGTAACCGACCTTGCTGAAACCTTAACCGCGTTGCAACAAGAAATTCAAAAAGGACGGATTCGCTATATAGGTCTGTCGAATGAAACCCCTTGGGGCACCATGAAGTTTTTACACTTGGCAGAACAATTAGGATTAAGTAAATTTGTCAGCGTACAAAATCCATATAACTTGCTGAATCGTACTTATGAAATTGGCATGTCTGAAATCGCCCATTATGAAGGTGTTGGACTACTCGCCTACTCACCTTTGGCTTTTGGTTATTTAACTGGTAAATTCCGTCATGGCGCACGCCCTGCCAATGCACGTGTCACGCTATATTCACGTTTTAGCCGTTACAGTAATCCACAAAGCGAATGGGCAACCGAGCAATACGCCCAACTTGCAGAACAACACGGCTTGAGTTTGACGCAACTGGCGCTGGCATTTATCAAGCAGCAATTTTTTGTGACAAGTACCATTATTGGCGCGACGAATATGGCGCAACTCAAAGAAAATATTGATGCCTTTGACATCACCTTATCAGATGAAATTTTACAAGGCATTGAAGCCATTCATCGTCAACAACCCAATCCAGCGCCCTAATTTTATTTTAAGCACTGCTTTAAAATGAAATTAAAAATATGAACTCAGCAATAACTCATCATTTTTATGCTGTTTAAAGTCAAAAAGTCTTCATAAAAAAAGATGCGCATAAAACCATGCGCATCTTTTTTGTGTTTTATCTTAACCAGTTGAACTGGCTGAGGTCATCTTAACGACGACTTTGGTTATATAGCGCTTGTGCTGCTGGCAAGTTTTTACGCATTGCTTCAATACGCTGACTGTTCGATGGGTGAGTCGATAAGAAGGACGCACCGCCGCCACCTTCAAGCTTGTTCATTTTTTCCCAAAGGGTAATTGCAGCTTGTGGGTTATAACCTGCACGCGCCATCAGCATTAAACCACCCTGATCGGCACGACTTTCCAAATTACGTGAATATGGCAAGCCAATCCCAATTTGGGTACCCAATTGCGCTGCTGCTGCACCCAATTGACCAACGTTATTGCCTGCCGCACTTAAACCTACGTTCAAGGCAATATTGGTTAAAGCCTGTGCACCAATTTTACTTTTCGCGTGTTCTTCTAAAGCATGCACCATTTCATGCCCCATAATTGCGGCAATTTCAGCATCAGTTAAATTCAGTTTATTCACAATACCAGTGTAGAACACCACTTTACCACCAGGTGCGACAAAAGCATTGACTTGATCAGACTTAAGTACCGCCAATTGCCACTGGAAAGGCTGACCTGTTTGGTTCATTTGATTGGCATGTGGAATCAAACGCTGAAACACAGTATTGATACGTTTATACGTGGTGGAGCTTGTGTCTAACTGATTTTTATTGCGTGCGTCTTGCACCATTTCATTATAGCTTTTGGTTGCAGTTGCATTTAAGGTCGCAGTATCTGCACCCGCCATGTCTGCAACAGTCGTACACCCTGAAACTGTGATTGCGCCTGCGGCACATAAACTTAACATCAGTTTTTTGTTCATTATAATAATCTCCGCCTTGCGAGCTATCTTCATACCAATCAATTATATGAAATCAATTCAAGGCTTTAAATCTATAATCACTTCATAAACATATCATTTATGTAAACAACGCCTAAGCTGTGTACAGATTGTATGTCTGAGCGATCAATCACTACCCTAGTAAAGAAATTGATAACACAACCAAAATACTAAACAGAAAACATTTAAACCCAAGTAAATTTTAGACACTACTTCTACTTTTTCTTCCATTTCTGGATTTTTGCGTTTGTAGAGTAGGTAAGCATTTTGAATCAGAATCAGTGGCACCAAAATACAGGCAAAAATAACGCTTAAACCAATAAATGCCTGATACATAATATTCGGATCATGCTTTTGCGATAAAATCAGCATCATGGCAATGGTCGGTGCGCCGCCCATCGCAAACAATAAAGAATAAAAAATCGTACTGGTAATATTTTTATGCATCCTGCATAACCTTAATTAAATTTAATTTTCTAAAGCCATTGTAACAAGCCACCCTGCTCTGCACAGCGCCAGTCATCTGCAACTTTAGTCTTGAAAAAACAACTCACTCAGCATCATCTATAATGTTTCCAAAAATGAGTCGCTATTGAAACTGAAACAACAGCAATAAAAAGCCCCATCATTTAGACAGGGCTGAATACATCATCAGAGCTTAAATGCTATGCTAAAGCACAACGACTTAAGCATCAAATGGATGACGTAATACAATAGTTTCTGCGCGGTCTGGGCCTGTAGAAATAATGTCGATTGGACATTCAATTAACTGCTCAAGACGTTTGATGTAGTTCACTGCATTTTCAGGCAATTGTTCTACACTGGTCGCGCCCACAGTTGATTCAGACCAACCTGGCATTGTTTCATAAATTGGCTTTAAGTTTTCGTATGCAAGCGCATCAGAAGAACCTACACAACCTGAATCGGTGTTTTCATAACCTACGCAGATTTTGATTTCTTCTAAACCGTCCAATACGTCTAACTTGGTCAAGCAGATACCAGACAGTGAGTTTACATCGACTGAACGACGTAAAATTTC
Source organism: Acinetobacter sp. YH16053 (assembly GCF_013417035.1). NCBI lineage: Bacteria > Pseudomonadati > Pseudomonadota > Gammaproteobacteria > Moraxellales > Moraxellaceae > Acinetobacter > Acinetobacter sp. YH16053. Next base: position 21,884 of record NZ_VPEP01000009.1, on the reverse strand, counting down.
GGCATCAAACCAACCACAACGACGTTGACGACCTGTAGAAGCACCGAACTCGTGACCCACGGTACCTAAGTGTTTACCAATCGCATCACCTACGTCATTTGCTGCGTCATACACCAACTCAGTTGGGAATGGGCCTGCACCTACACGTGTGGTATAAGCTTTGGTAATCCCTAAAACGTAGTCTAAATGTAATGGACCTAAACCTGAACCTGAGCTTACACCGCCCGCAGTCGTGTTCGATGAAGTCACATACGGATAAGTACCGTGGTCAACATCAAGTAATGAACCTTGCGCACCTTCAAACATAATGTTGTCACCGTTTTTACGGTAATTATGAATTTCAGTCGTTACATCAACCACTAATGGTGCAATCACTTCACGCCATTGGTCACATAGCGCTAAAACTTCATCTAACTGAACTGCTTCAACACCGTAGTATTGTGTCAATTGGAAGTTGTGATAGTCCAATAATTCAGTCAATTGAGCGCGTAGTGCTTCACCGCCACGAACCAAGTCTGCAACACGGATTGCACGACGTGCAACTTTGTCTTCATAAGCAGGGCCAATACCACGACCTGTTGTACCAATTTTGGCATTACCACGTTTTTTCTCACGTGCTTGGTCAAGTGCAATGTGGTTCGGCAAAATAAGCGGACAGTTTGGTGAAATACGTAAACGCTCTTTCACTGGCACGCCTTCTTGTTCCAAAATACCCATTTCTTTAATGAGTGCTTCAGGAGAAAGTACTACACCATTACCAATTAAGCACAGTACGTTTTCACGTAAAATACCTGATGGAATGAGGTGTAATACAGTTTTCTTACCACCAACCACGAGAGTATGGCCTGCGTTGTGTCCGCCTTGATAACGAACGACTGCCGCCGCCTGATCTGTGAGCAGGTCGACGATCTTACCTTTACCTTCGTCGCCCCATTGGGTACCAAGTACCACAACATTCTTGCCCATAATAGCCTCATTACATCATGCTGTTAAAATTGAAAACCAAGACCTGTAACATGAAACATGCCTTGGCGATTAAATTTTTTCGACTGTCCACTCACCATTTGCAAGAACCAATTGGTGCGTTGCGTATGGAACCGAGTTTAAATCATCATTGCCCAACAATTGAATTACACTAAAGCCTTGCGCACGTGTGTTTTGGATAGCAGCAATTAAATCAGGTTGTGAGCCTTTAGGCGCAACAACAACAGACGATGATTCAAAACGACCTGCACTTAATACAAACAAGTCACAAGAGAAACCTGTTGCAGGGCGCGCACGTCCGAAATGCTGACCAATGCCATCATAACGACCGCCTTGTGCCAATGGTGCAGCACGATTTGGCGCATACACTGCATACATTAAACCTGTGTGATAGTGATAAGAACGCAGCTCAACCACATCAATACCAATATGCAAGTTTGGCCAACGTGCCTGAATTTCAGCTTGTGTTGCTTTCACGGCTTCAAACGCTTGCTTAAATTCGGTATTTTCCAACACATCAGCACTTAAATGAGCCTGCAAAGCAGTTAAATCACTGGCATAGCGACCTAAAGCATAAAAATCTGAACCGAAATTTAAATCTTGGGTAAATTCTGCCAATTCAGGCAATGCTTTACGCTGATATAAATCTGACAATTGACGTTCAGTGGCTTTGCTTAATTCTGCTTGTTTAACCAAGCTACGGAACAAGCCGACATGACCCAAGTCTAAATGCACACCTTCTGCCAAACCTGCTTCTTTTAGCAAGCTGAGCATCAGATCAACCATTTCTACATCGGCATCAATGCTGTCTGAACCAAATAACTCTGCACCCAATTGCAACGGTGCACGTGTGGTATTAAAACCTTGTGGTTTGGTATGTAAAACCGTACCTGCATAGCAGTAACGTGCAATGCCATCTACAGGATGTACATGCGCATCAATACGCGCCACTTGGGGTGTCATATCGGCACGAACACCCAGCAAACGACCTGAAAGTTGGTCGATCACTTTAAATGTGGCAAGGTCTAAATCTTGATTCGATTCTGAAAGAGAAGATAGAGATTCAATGTATTCTATGAATGGCGTGTACACCAACTGATAACCTCGAGATGCGAGGAAATCCAGTGACTTACGACGCAAGCTTTCAATCACTTGCGCTTGTTCTGGTAATACATCAGCTACACCATCAGGTAATAACCATGTCTCTGAAATGGGCATGTTGTAAACCTAAATTCTTGTTTGCGCGGAACGAATCCGCATAAAAAAATCGGGAGCACACCCGATTTCTCCTAGTTTAGCATGATACTTTTGCTCATGCACCTGACTTTTTCTGAAATATGCGGTAAAAAAATATGAATACACCACATCTTTCAAAGCCATCATTTAAAAGTCCTGATTTGATTTCACCGCCTTTGCCAATAAACTGACCAACTCAGCATTTTGCATTTCAAGCTGTGCGGTTTTTTGCACGGTTTTATCTAGCGCATCTTGCTGAACCTGCATCTTTTTAGCCAAATCTTGCATAATCTCCAACGTCTTTTTTAGATGCTCTTCTAAATGTAATACTTTTTGCTCGACTTGCTGTTGATGCTGCACGTCGCTGCTGCTGTCTGCCTGATTTTTAAATTGCAACCAAATCAGAAAAATGACAGCAAGTGCCAGCAAAAAAATAAATCCCCACAATAAAATAATCATCATGCCACTACTCTATTCAAATTTTCTATGCAAACTTTGTTATATCAATCAGTGAATTAACCGTGAATACGAAGTGTAAAATCTGTCATCACTATTACACGCTTTTCACACTTTGTATATGTCTTAAAAAGTAGCCGCTTACACCGCCCGCTGACTAAAAGATTCACACAAATCTAGTAAACGGTTGGCATAACCCCACTCGTTGTCATACCACGCAAAAACTTTGGCTTGATGACCCACGACCATGGTTTGACTTAAATCGACAATTAAAGAATAAGGTGAATGGTTAAAGTCGCTCGATACCAAAGGCTCATCGGTCACTTGCATAATTTCGGCATAATCATGCGCTGCCGAAGCACACAACACCTGATTCAATTTGTGCACCGTAATTGGTGACTGAGAAATAAAAGTTAAATCAATAACTGCAACATTAATGGTCGGTACACGAATCGAGTAACCATCAATCCGATCTGCCATTTTTGGCATGACTTGTTTTAATGCACCCAAGGCAGATGAAGTTGTAGGAATAATATTTTGCCCTGATGCACGCGCACGACGTAAATCACGGTGTGCTTGATCCAATACAGTTTGATCGGCTGTGACTGCATGAATTTCAGTCATTAATGCGGTATCAATTCCGAAAGCATCATCAATGATTTTAACTAATGGTACTAAAGCCTGCGTGGTACAAGATACGCTGGAAATAATTTGGTCGGTACTTTTGACTTCATGATGATTCACACCATAAACAATCGCAGCATCTACAGTATCGAATGGTGCAGCACCAATAATTACACGTTTGGCGCCCGCAGTAATATGCTGCGTTGCCGCCTCGCGGGAACGGAACAACCCTGTACATTCCAATACCACATCAACATTTAAGGCTTGCCACGGTAATTGCGCAGGTTGAGCCTGATTCAACACCTGAACTTTTAATTGCGCCAAACCTGCAGAAATATTCAAAAAAATCTGTTCATTTTCGAGGCTAATTTCCACCTGTCCTTTAAAACGACCATGGGTACTGTCATATTTAAATAAATGAACCAAGGTTTCTACATCGGCAATGTCATTTATGGCGACGATTTCAAAATGAAAGTCTTTGGGATTTTCAAACCAAGCCCGCAGCACATTGCGCCCGATTCTACCAAAGCCATTGATTGCCACTCGTTGCATGACCGATCCTTTCATAATGAAATCAAAATTTAAGCACAGACTATGTTAATAGATTTTGAGGCCTTACTGAAAAAAATCAGATCAATTCTGCGAATTTTCACGCAATTTGTTGTTTAATTCGGCAAATCAAAAATATCAGCTTTGACTTTCTAGCTTACATTTACGTTTTCTTAAATTTTGTATTCTACTTTATGGCAGTTCGGCATACTCCGTGACCTACAGTAAACGCTTATTTTGAATGTAAATGTTCATCATCTTCTATTGCAAAGATTTATTCTGCGTAATCGCAACCAAGTTTGCGTCAGAATTGTCATCTATTCACACTAAAATGATTGGTGATAATGGCTTTTTCCGTTATAATTTGGCGTTTTTAAAATTTTAAGCCTGCATGACAGCAAAAGAATTATTTTTGTCAGACTGTCTTGCGTTTAGCCAAATCGGAATTTATGGAGTGACTTGGTTGTGAGTACTCGTTTTATGACATCAGCTGAAATTCGTGAAGCATTTTTGCGTTACTTTGAATCGCAAGGGCATACACGTGTCGCATCGAGTTCTCTAGTACCCGCCAATGACCCAACCCTGTTATTTACCAATGCAGGTATGAACCAGTTTAAAGACTGTTTCCTTGGGTTAGAAAAACGTGATTATGTACGTGCTGTATCGTCACAAAAATGTGTGCGTGCAGGCGGTAAACATAACGATTTAGACAATGTGGGTTATACCGCACGTCACCATACTTTCTTTGAAATGTTAGGTAACTTCTCGTTTGGTGATTATTTCAAACGTGATGCAATTAAATTTGCTTGGGAATTTTTAACCAGTGAACAATGGTTAGCGCTACCAAAAGACCGTTTATATGCCACGGTTTACCACACCGATGATGAAGCATTTGACATCTGGAACAAAGAAATTGGTTTAGATGCTTCTCGTATTATCCGTATTGGCGATAACAAAGGCGGCCAATATGCTTCAGACAACTTCTGGGCAATGGGTGATACAGGTCCTTGCGGTCCGTGTTCTGAAATTTTCTATGATCATGGCGATCATATCTGGGGTGGCTTACCAGGCACACCTGAAGAAGATGGCGACCGTTTCATTGAAATTTGGAACAACGTATTCATGCAGTTCAACCGCACTGCAGATGGTGTATTACACCCACTTCCAGCACCGTCTGTAGATACAGGCATGGGCTTGGAGCGTATTTCTGCAGTATTGCAACACGTCAACTCTAACTACGAAATTGATCTGTTCCAGCACTTACTCAAAAATGCAGCACAGATTATTGGTTTAGACACGACTGCTCTTGAAGTAACTGCACAGCAAACTGGCAAGCCTGTAGACTACCCTGCTTCACTCAAAGTAGTTGCTGACCACGCTCGTTCTTGCTGCTTCCTAATTGCCGATGGCGTGAATCCATCGAATGAAGGTCGTGGTTATGTATTGCGTCGTATTATTCGTCGTGCAGTACGTCACGGCAACAAGCTTGGCGCAACAGGTTCATTCTTCCACAAAATGCTTCAGCCTTTAATTGAGGTGATGGGTCAGGCCTATCCTGAACTTGCAGCACAACAAGCGCGTATTGAAGCGCAACTTCTAAAAGAAGAAGAACAATTTGCCAAAACGCTTGAGCAAGGTTTGAAATTGCTTGAGGGTGAATTGGCACAGCTTAAAGGCTCAGTCATTCCTGGTGAAGTAGTATTTAAACTATATGACACTTATGGCTTCCCAACAGATTTAACAGCAGACATTGCACGTGAACGCGACTTGACCATTGACGAAGCAGGCTTTGAAGTTGAAATGGCAGCGCAACGTCAACGTGCACGCGATGCAGGTAAATTTGCAGTTGACTACAACTCAATTGTAAAAGTTGAAGGTGAAACTCAATTTGATGGCTATGACTCAACAACTGGTCAGGGTCAAATTGTGGCTATTTATAAAGATGGCGAACAAGTCGATGAAGTGGTTGAAGGCGATGAAGCTTTAATCGTACTTAACCAAACCCCATTCTATGCAGAAAGCGGTGGTCAAATTGGCGATACAGGTCTATTCAAAAACGAAACAGGTATTTTTGAAGTTCAAGACACCAAAAAATCTGGCGGTGCCTTTGTTCATCAAGGTATTGTCACCATGGGCAGTTTAAAAGCTGCGCAAGCGGTAGAAGCGATTGTAAAAGCAGACATCCGCGAAGCAACTGCACGCAACCACTCTGCAACACACTTATTGCACGCTGCCTTACGTCAAGTTTTAGGCGCACACGTACAGCAAAAAGGTTCGTTGGTTGCTTCTGATATTTTACGTTTTGACTTTGCCAATGACCAACCTGTGTCATTTGAACAATTGCAAGAAATTGAGCGTTTGGTAAATGCAGAAGTCATTGCCAATACCGCAGTTTCTACTGAATTACTGGATATTGAAGCAGCCAAAGCCAAAGGCGCAATGATGCTATTTGGTGAAAAGTATGGCGATGAAGTTCGCGTACTTTCTATGGGTTCAATCATTGAAGATAAAAACTTCTCCATTGAACTTTGTGGCGGTATTCACGTGAAACGTACAGGTGATATTGGTCTATTCAAAATCATCTCTGAAGGTGGTGTTGCAGCTGGTGTACGTCGTATTGAAGCAATTACAGGCAGCAAAGCCGTTGAAGCCGTTCAAAAAACTGAACGCGATATCAACAGCATCAATGCTTTGTTGAAAGCACAAAAAGACCAAACTTTAGAAAAAGTAAATACATTGGTCGATACAGCATCTAGCCTTCAAAAGCAGATTGAACAGCTCAATCAAAAATTAGCGCACTTCCAAGCAGCTGAACTTTTAAGTCAAGTACAAGAACTTGCTGGACGTACCACGCTCATTACCACTGTACAAAATATGGATGCAAAATCACTGCGTAATTTGCACGACGGTGTAAAATCCAAACTCGACCAAGCAGTGATTGTACTTGCAGGTGTAGAAGGCGATAAAGTCAGCTTAATCGCTTCTGTTGCACCAGACTTTACTGCTACGATTAAAGCAGGAGACATCATCAAACACTTGGCTACAGAACTAGGTGGTAAAGGTGGTGGTAAACCTGATTTGGCACAAGGTGGCGCGCCACTTAACGAGAACTTTGCAACGGTGATGGCAGGTTTAACTGCTTGGCTTGCGGCAAAATAATCTCACTTTTTGTGTAACTGACCCTGAGCAGGTAAATTCGGGGTCATGGCTTATATGGAACAACTATGGCACTAATCGTTCAAAAATATGGCGGTACCTCAATGGGTACTCCCGAGCGCATTTTAAATGTTGCTCGTCGTGTGAAGCGCTGGCATGATCATGGCCACAAAGTAGTGGTTGTCGTTTCTGCCATGAGTGGCGAAACCAATCGCCTACTCGCTCTCGCGAAAGCCATTACCGAAACCCCTGATCCGCGTGAATTAGACCAAATGGTGTCTACAGGCGAACAGGTGACGATTTCGATGTTAGCGATGGCGCTGAATTCTATTGGCGTTGCAGCAAAATCACTAACTGGTCGCCAAGTTGGTATTCAAACTGACAGCGCATTTACCAAAGCACGTATTGAAGCGATTAATACTGACGTGTTAACTGAAAACCTAGACGCAGGCCGTGTGATTGTGGTTGCTGGTTTCCAAGGGTTTGATGCTGAAGGTAACACCACGACTTTAGGTCGTGGCGGTTCTGATACTTCTGGCGTTGCACTTGCTGCTGCATTGAAAGCCGATGAATGTCAAATTTACACTGACGTAGATGGCGTTTACACCACAGACCCACGCGTTGCACCAAAAGCCAAAAAAGTAGATCGTATTTCTTTTGAAGAAATGCTAGAAATGGCTTCTTTAGGTTCTAAAGTATTGCAAATTCGTGCGGTTGAATTTGCAGGTAAATACCAAGTACCTTTACGTGTATTATCAAGTTTTGATAATGACAATGATGGCGCATTCGACGAAGATTTTAAACAAAATGTCGGCACACTCATTACTACTGAATTGGAAGACAACATGGAACAACCTATCATCTCAGGTATCGCGTTTAACCGTGACGAAGCAAAATTAACTATTTTAGGTGTGCCTGATGAGCCAGGTATTGCATCTAAAATCTTGTCACCTATTGGCGCTGCCAATGTTGAAGTTGACATGATCATCCAAAACGTAGAAGAAGATGGTACTACCGACTTTACTTTTACTGTAAACCGTGGCGAACTTGCCAAAGCAAAATCAATTCTTGAAGCAACTGCCAAAGAAATTGGTGCACGTGAAGTCGCTACACGTGGTGACATCGTGAAAGTATCTATCGTAGGTGTAGGTATGCGTTCACACGCAGGTGTTGCAAGCAAAATGTTTACTGCACTTGCAGATGAAGGCATCAACATTCTAATGATTTCTACTTCTGAAATTAAAATTTCAGTCATTATTGAAGAAAACTATTTAGAGCTTGCAGTACGTACTTTACACACTGTATTTGGTCTAGATCGTGAAAGCGGTGAGTCTAGCGCACGCGCTTAATACGCCCCTGTCAGAAAATGTAATTGTCTGACAAATTTTGCGAAAAAGTACAAAAAAATAGAGCCACTATAGTTTTTTTTATAGTGGCTCTGTTATATTGAGCAACATGCTTTCATAAATTTTGGCAGCGCTGTATCTTATAAAATAAATAATGATACGTTCCGTTAAAATTTACTGGTTTTTATTTGGTTGTGACTTTTAAATTGCTTTAAAAATCAATGCAGGTTTAGCATTTTGCAAGGAGATAAACATGCTGATTCTGACCCGACGTGTCGGAGAAACATTAATGATTGGGGACCAAGTCAGCGTGACTGTGCTTGGTGTCAAAGGTAACCAAGTTCGTATTGGTGTAAATGCCCCGAAAGAAGTATCGGTTCATCGTGAAGAAATCTATCAACGTATTCAACACGAGCGTGCCATGCATGAGCATTTGCAACATTTAGATCAAGATTATCAACCTTCATTTGAAGAAGATAACTACTCGCAAAATGACTTTAATCGTTAAACGATTAAGGTAATTGAATATAAAGCGGCTCATTTGCCGCTTTAAATTTTTCTGCTGAATGCTTTTTAAAAACTTGCCCTGATTCAAATCATGTAAAAGCTATTTTACAGGCAACTCAGCACAAGTTTTGCATGAAAATTACTGTGAGTTTTCCATTAACTCTAAAGCCTTACGCACAGGTGCAAAACTACGTCGATGTGCCGCAATTACACCATGCTGTGCAATGGCTTCAAAATGTGCTTTGGTTGGATAACCTTTGTGTTTAGCAAAACCAAATTGTGGAAATGCTTGATCAAGCAATACCATTTCACGGTCACGCGCCACTTTAGCTAAAATACTAGCTGCTGAAATTTCTGCATGCAATGCATCACCCCCAACAACTGCGTCACAAGACATTGCTAAACCTTGTGGAATTTTATTGCCATCGACTAAGACATGTTCAGGTTGAATAGACAAGGCTTCCACCGCACGGCGCATCGCCAATAAAGATGCTTGCAAAATATTCAGCTCATCAATTTCGGCTGCAGAGGCTTCTGCAATTGCCCAAGCCAAAGCCTTTTCCTGAATTTCAACAAACAACTTTTCACGTTTTTTTTCAGTCAGCTTTTTAGAGTCATTCAAACCTTCAATCGGGTTATTCGGATCTAAAATAACTGCCGCAGCGACAACAGAACCCACTAAAGGCCCACGTCCTGCTTCATCTACACCTGCAATTTTCATCATCTTTTTCCAGAAAAAATAGGCTGAAATCTTCAGCCTATCTTACGATGCGAGTCACAACGCACCATTTTTAATTTTACAGAATCGGTAAAACTTATCTTACTGCTTCTGCCACACATGCATTAATGGTTCGAGATACTGCATTGCTCACAATGGTTGCACGTGCAGCAGGGTCAATTGCTGCAGTGGCTAAATCTACTGCAGTCACATTTTGTGGTGCTTTTTCACTAACACAACCACAAATTTCAGCTTGAACATTTTGCTTTTGCGTTGGTGTCATAACACGTGTCGCAGTGTGCCATGCAGGAATGTTGTTTAATTCAGTCACACACTTGGCATTAATTGCAATTTTAATCGCCGCCATACCCAATTGTTGAGTTGCTGTCGGTGCAGTTGTCGTTCCTGTAGTAGTACCTGTAGTGGTGGTACATGCAGATAAAACCAAAGCGATAGGTGCCAATACAGCGAGTAGTTTTTTCATGGATATTTCCTGTATTTAATATTCAAGTCATTTGAGTGAAACAATGCCGCTATTGTGCCTAAACTTGTTTGACGAAGGAATAGCTTTTTGCAATTTCTACATTCATGTGCTTAGGCTTAAGGCTAGGGGCTGTTGACAATTTTTCTATGTTTGCGACAACGCATATTTTTTAGCTGATATAAGGCATGAGGTAGGAAATTTAGTCATTCTAAATGACTGACTCATAACGCAATAGCAGCAAAAAATATGCTTGTCCTGAAAGGCTGTGGCTAAAACTTTCTCAGATTGCGTTATGAAACTTGGCAATAGTCTCGCTATTCCCTGCGTTTCATGCCTGATCTGCTCAGTTTTAGCCTACAGCGCAAACTATTTATGAAATATCAACAGCCCCCTCAAGAACGCTATTTTTTTTGCAGCGTTGCAGATTTTCAACACTCCGTTGCAGGTGGATACTTTTTTCGCTACATGCTGTTGTTTAGCATGCAAGCACACTATTCGCCTGAAACACAACATGAACAGTTCTCATTCATATTACACCCGTACCGCACAAGTTTTACATTGGCTCATGGCGATTATTTTTATTGGTGATTCGCTTATTTTGGCGTTACACCCACCCTGCGCCACAACTGCCTGACAGCATGTCACCGTTGATGAAAACACTAGCGCATTTAGGACATCTAGGTCTGTATTTTATGCTGATTGCGATTCCAATCACGGACTGTTTGTTTAGCTGGAGCGTGGGTAAACCTGTGCCTGTGTTGTATTTATTTGAAATTCCAGCCTTGGTGGATAAGAACCCCGAACTATTAGCAATTGTTAAACCTGTGCATACTTATTTGTCATGGTTTGCAGGGGCAATGGTGGTTGGGCATATGCTTGCAGCACTTAAACATCACTTTATAGATAAAGACGATGTATTGCGTAGTATGACGCAACAAGGTAAATAATTTTTAAAGCTTGAGTTTAAAGCGATTCAAATCGTTCTCCCACAAAAAAGCAGCTTAAATTAAGCTGCTTTTTTGTAGTCTAAGCTAATCTAAATTCAGTTTAACTCATCCCAATGCTTGAATTTGCTCAATCCATTTTTGCTTTTCTTCAGCCGAAATAAATGAAGCTTCAAAAGAATTAACCGCCAATTGTTTTAATTCAGCATTGCTTAAATCTAAAGCTTGGCTAATAGCAACAAAGTTATCATTCATATAACCACCAAAATAAGATGGATCATCTGAATTAACTGTCACTTTAACACCCTGCTGCAATAAACGGCGGATGTTGTGCTGTGCCATATCATCCACTACGCATAGCTTTAAATTACTCAATGGACAGACCGTGAGCGGCATTTTCTCTGCAATTAGACGTTGCATTAATACAGGATCTTCTTCAGAACGCACACCATGATCAATACGGTTTACTTTCAGTAAATCTAATGCTTCCCAAACATATTCGGCTGGCCCTTCTTCGCCTGCATGTGCCACGACTAAAAAGCCTGCTTCACGTGCTTTGGCAAAGACACGTTCAAACTTTGAAGGTGGATGTCCAACTTCGCTTGAGTCCAAACCCACTGCGATAATTTGATCTTTATAAGGCAAAGCCTGTTCAAGTGTGGCAAATGCTGCATCTTCGCTTAAATGACGCAAGAAACACATAATTAAATTTGAACTGATGCCTAATTTTGTTTGCGCATCATCACAAGCACGTTGTAAGCCATTAATCACGGTTGCAAATGCCACACCACGCTCGGTATGGGTTTGCGGATCAAAAAACATTTCGGTATGTACCACACGGTCTTCAACACATTTTTCAAAATATGCCCAAGCCAAATCGTAAAAATCTTGCTCATGCACCAACACTTGTGCGCCTGCATAATAAATATCTAAAAAAGACTGCAAGTTATGAAAGTTATATGCTTGTTTGACTTCTTCTACGGACTGATAAGGGATGTCAATTTGGTTGCGCTGCGCAATAGCAAACATCAATTCAGGTTCAAAAGTACCTTCAATATGCACATGCAATTCTGCTTTAGGTAATGCACAGATTAGCTCAAGTTGATTCATGTTCTGTCCTTTTTGCTATTTTATGGGAGAATATTAAAAAATTGATCAAAATAAAAAAGGGTGCAAACTGAGTTTACACCCCTTTTCAGTTTAAGAATATTAACCGCCAAACATGGCAAATTTTAATGCCCAAAGTGCAGCAATAATCCACACCATATAAGGTACAGACTTGGCTTTGCCAGTGAGTAGTTTAATCAGCGCATAGCTAATAAAGCCCATAGCGATGCCATCGGCAATAGAATAAGTAAATGGCATGAACACGACTGTTAAGAATGCAGGCACGGCTTCGGTGATGTCATCCCAATCAATATGCACAATGCCTTGAATCATCAACACACCCACAAATAACAAGGCAGGTGCAGTCGCAAAACCTGGTACCGATTGCGCAAGTGGTGCCAAGAACAAACAGGCAATAAACAACAAGCCAACAATCACTGCGGTTAAGCCTGTACGACCACCCGCTGCAACACCTGCAGATGATTCAATATACGGCGTTGTTGAAGATGTACCCAATGCCGCACCTGCAACAATTGCAGAAGAATCGGCAAAAAGTGCTTTTTTCAAACGGGGTAATTTACCATCTTGCAACAAGCCTGCACGGTGTGAAACACCCACTAAAGTACCTGTAGAGTCGAATAAATCGACTAAGAAAAATACGAAAATTACGCCAATTAAACTTGCTGTAAATAGACCTTCAAAGTCCATTTGCATAAAAGTAGGTGCAATAGATGGAATTTCACCAACCACACCTTTAAATTCGCTTAAACCTAAAGCTGTTGAAATAGCAGTCAGCACCAAAATACTGATGATAATTGCACCACGTACTTTAAAGTGATGCATTACTACAACCATTAAAAAGCCAAGTAGCGCTAACAGTACTGATGGTTGTTTTAAGTCACCCAAGCCCACCAAAGTCGCAGGATTATCAACAATAACACCTGCATTTTTTAGGGCGATTAAAGCTAGGAATAAACCAATACCACCGCCAATGGCTAGTTTTAATGACATGGGAATGGCATTAACAATGGCTTCACGGATTTTAAACATGCTAATGGCAATGAAAATAATCCCTGATACAAAAACTGCAGCCAAAGCCGTTTGCCAAGGCACACCCATGCCTAAACAAACCGAGTAAGTGAAATAGGCGTTTAGCCCCATGCCTGGTGCGAGTGCGATTGGGTAATTGGCAACAATTCCCATCACCAAGCAGCCAATAGCTGCGGCTAAACAGGTGGCGACAAAGACAGCTCCATGATCCATTCCTGTTTCAGATAAAATCATCGGATTGACAATAATGATGTAACACATGGTTAAGAATGTGGTTACACCCGCCAAAATCTCGGTACGGAATGTGGTCTTGTTTTCGCTTAATTTGAATAAGCGCTCAAGCATTCCCGCTGAGGATGGATTAGGAGTCGTCATGACCTAGCCCCTGTAAATAAACTGAATTTGCAGCATGACGCAATTTTAAGTCAGCACTTAAAAGCCTGTGTCAGTTGCGGCAATGGATTTGCCCAATGAGCATGTAAAATTACATGAAAAAGATAAACTTAATTCACAATCAAGCATTTGATTTTATCAAAATCAAAAATTCGGAATGCTAAATAAAAAAGCCGCATAAATTTTATGCAGCTTTGTTCATCTTTTTTTTACTTCAGTCACTCTCAAAAGTAATGCCTTTGAGTTGTGATGAAGCAGTTTCAATTGGCAAATTATACCATAGGGATTTTTTAAAAATTCTAGTTTTTTGAATTAAAGATAAAATTTTACGATAAAGTGAAGCACACAAAAGTGTGATGAATAAAGCAATTACCACACATTATGTTAGAAATTTCTACGCTTATTCTGTGACTTGCAAAATCTGTGGTGTAGCCGCTTCTGTTTTTTCTAGCGATAAATTTGCAGATTCAGTCAAAACTCGGTTCAGTTCTGCCTGCTTTCGCGTTTCCTCTTCCAAGTAAACGAGATAACCTAATAAAACGACCAACACCACCAAAACTGGCACAAGAATGTGTTTCATGTCATTTACTTTTATTGAACAATTTTCATACATATTAGCAAAAATTATGCGCGGTGTAACTCTTAATACGCCCCAGTCAAAATTTGTGCTTCAGCGATCAAACTCAATCTATTACATTAAGCCATTGTATGAATGGTATTTTTAAAACGTTTCCAAGATACATAGAAAAATGTTGTTGCAATTGCGATTAACCATAGAAAGGAAGGCCAGACCACATCCAATCCTGCATTTCGGTATAAAATTGCTTGCGCCAATGTTACAAAATGCATTGTCGTTGCAATCAACATGATATTTTGAATAATTTCTGGCATGCTTTCTCGTGGTGTACTTGCCCCAGACAACATTTGCAAGGGAATCAAAATAAGCATCATCAGCAAACCAAATTGCGGCATCGATTTAGACACGGTTGCCATGTATATACCCATTGAGGTTGTTGCAAATAAGGTCAGCAAGGCTCCAAAGAAAAACAACAACAAACCTCCTTCTATGGGTACCTGCAATGCCCCCTGCACCACTACTTTTAAGCCTAAAAAAGCTGCTAAAAGCACCACAAGGCTCATCGATAAAACCTTTGCCAGCATAATTTCAAAAACCGTGACTGGCATAACCATTAAATGCTCAATGGTGCCATGTTCTCGCTCACGAATCAGTGCACAAATGAAATGTGGAAAGAGGCTTCAAAGCTCTAGTGCAAAATAAAAACCAATTAGTGCAAAATAAGCCGAAAACTTACATGTGTACACCACTGTGTACATATTTTTAAACTATAAGCGAATTTATGTATCTTTAAGAAAAGCAATAAAAAAGCCCTAAATCGTTATAATTCAGAGCTTTATTACTTATATAAAGTTATGTAACAACATATAATTTTAATGTATTGGTAGGCATATCCAGACTCGAACTGGAGACCTCTACGATGTCAACGTAGCGCTCTAACCAACTGAGCTATACGCCTAAAGTGCTTCGCATCATATTCAGTTTTGATTTTTAAGACAAGTCCTTTCTGTGTTTTTTCAACACATCCGAGCAAGTTTTAAGCAAATCAAAAAACACCTGCTCTGAAACACGGTCATGTTCAGGCGCATAAGAATATTGTTGATAGCACACGCCTAAACGCTTAAATGCCTCTTGTTCATTTGCATCTACCTGCGCTGCTAAACGCTGCATCCACACACTCACTGTTTCTGCATCCTGTTTTTGCAACTGAGCGGGCAATCTTTTAGAAAATTTGTCTAAGGCACGATTTATGCGAGAACCTTGCTGACGTTTTTTCCAAAAAATCCAGCCAAAATACCCTGCTAAGATCATGAGAATACTTGAAACCAACACCGCTGCCAAAGCATAGTTTGAGTGCAGCCCTAAGCGTCCAAACCAGTGACGCTGTGACTCGGCATCATAACCCACGACCTTGCTTTGCCATTGATAACTTGCATAATCACTCCACACCCGTAAAGAACGAATAAAATTAGAATGTTGGTATTGCCACATTTGTGTGTCAGCACCCAAAACGGCCCGATCATCTGCCATTAGGTTTTGCATACCATCATCTATACGTTGAGGTGCAATGATGGCTGTCGGGTCTATGCGTACCCATTGTTGATTGAGCAACACTTCTGTCCAAGCATGTGCATCTTGCTGTCGTACTTCCCAGCTTTGTCCATCGGGTGCAAGTTCCCCACCCTGATAGCCCACGACTACACGCGCTGGAATCCCGACATAACGCATCAATAAGGCAAAACTTGAGGCATAATGTTCACAAAAACCTTGCTTACTCTGAAACAAGAATTCATCGACTCGATTTTGTCCGAGCATTCCAGGTTTTAAGGTATAACTAAAGCCATTATTGCGATACCACTGCAATACATTCTGCACGTAGCGTTCAGGTTGTTGCTGACTTTGAGCAAACATCTGCAGGGCAAATTGCTGAGCTTTTGGGTCAGATTGCGTCTGTACCTGAACATTTAAACGCTGGCTAAAGCGTCGATAACGCTCGTTCTGTGCATCATCCCCTTGAATACGTGCGGATTCCCCAACCCACTGCAAAGCAATGGGTTGAATCCGACCATTTTGACGCTGTGGCACCATACTCCAATCACGGCGTAATACATAACCGTGTTGATTCGGTACAGATTTTTCCAGCGCCATAATCCACTGTGCACGTGGGTCTGCGGCAATATATTGATACTGAAAATCGACTTGCTCTGGCTGTAATTGTGCTGCCTGAACGGGTTGTTGATTGCTAAAATTGCTTGTCCATGTGCGACCATCATATTGATCAAGTACCATCGCCCGCCAATATAGTTTTGAACGTGGCGGCAGTTGCTGCATATTCCCCACAATACGAAATGCCAAAGCAGAAGATTGTGATAATTCGGCAATATCGCCCGGTGACATCGTGTCACTAATACCTGTCACGCCTTTGGCATCAGGAATAGGTACATGCCACAATGGCGGTAAACGTGGAAAGAATAAAAACAATAATAAAAAGAATGGCAAAGCGTATGCGATAAACTTGGCGACATTTTTAAGGTCATGCTTTGCATCTTGCCTGCTCGAATGACGCGATGCATAATCTGAAAATGCACTTTTTTGAATCCGATATAACCCAATTAAACAACTGATTAAACATAGAATGACCAACACGGTCATCCACATGCTCTGGCTGTATAAAAATGAACTGGCGCTCACAAAAAGCGCAAAATTAAATAAAATAATCAGGTCGCGCTGAGTATGACTTTCTAAAGCTTTGGCAAACAAAAAGGTGCTTAATAAGGCAACCCCTGCCTCTACACCAATCAGGCTTTTATAACTCAAATAAATGCTGGCTAAGGCACAACAGGTCAATCCATAAGTCCAAACTTTAGAAATACGCGCTGTCTTGTTTTTATAGTGAAGATACAACAGCAACAACATGAGTCCGAAAATGACACTCAATGCCACAGGGCTAAACAGCATGTGAGCAGCCAAAATTAAGATCAGGCTAAGCAGAATAGATTGCTGAATCGAATTGTGCATGATCATCAAGCCTGTGCCAAAAGAATTTTTGCCTGTTTCAACTGCCGCTCGCCTACGCCTTTTTCAAGGGTCGCATGCGGCAAAAACATCGCATAATTCAACTGTTGTTGTTCACATTGTTCAACTAAGCCCATCATCAAACTTAGTTTTTCTTCGTGAGTCGGTGCAGGCATGTGTTCATAGTGAATGTCGATACTCTGTTGATCCTGATATTGTTCAAAAACTTTCACATATAAGCCCTGACCGCGTGCCGCTTGCTTCCACGACACGGCTTGTAAGGAATCGCCCAATTGAAAATCACACAGCTCACGAAACTCGTCTAAATCGGGTTGAAAGCTGTGTTGATGCTGTTTATTCTCTGCGCTATACATGGCGGCTTTGGGTGCCACCCACGCGGTACGTGACAAATTCAAATAAGTCCACGCACGTACCAAGCCAAAAGGATAAACCGAATAAATGTGTAAATAAGGATAATGAAACTGCCCACGTTGCGCTGCAAAAAATGTCAACACATACTGCTGCTGAGTGTCTTGAATAAGAACCTTTTCTAATTGATGATCGGCTTTAATCCATAAATAGCGTGCCTGCGCGACCTCTTGTTTGAAATGCAATTGTAATTGCAATACTTCACCTACTTGCCCAACTTCGGTGGTCACAATTTCAATCTCTAATTCATGCAGCTGCTTAAAGGTCAAATAAAAACTGATACATAAAATGGCACTGATCAAAAAGCAAAAGCCTAAAATCAGGTTATTGCCATAATTCACGCCTGCAATAAACGTGATCAAAATCAGCACTAAATACAGATAGCCCTGTTGGTAAATAAAAACCAAAATATCTTTTTGTTTTAAGGTTTTGTGTCGATCAAACTTAAAACGTGTCTTGATCCAGTTTTGCCATGCCTGCTTAAACATGCGTGTACTAACTCACTTTAACCTGTTGCATCACATGCAAAGTTTCTGCCTCACTCAATCCAATACGATGTGCGGCAACTGCCACAAATACCGCTTGAATATCATCGGCAGTGACAAAACTGCGTTGCTCAATTAAGGCATGTGCTTGCGCTGCTTTTTTAAGTGCCAAAACACCACGGGTAGATAATCCGTGACGCGCTTTACGGGTTTCTGCGGCTAAGTCGAGTAAGTAGTCTAGCGCGGTATCTGACACATAAATTTCTGTGACCAATTGCTGTAAATTTAAAATTTCTGTTTCAGTAAAAATATGGGCCAAACTGGCAATCAGCGCATGTCTGGAGTTTTGTTGCAACAGCATTTTTTCAGCAAAACGCGATGGATAACCCAAAGACAGACGCATTAAAAAACGATCGAGCTGTGATTCTGGCAGCGCATAAGTACCACTTTGAAACAGTGGGTTTTGTGTGGCAATCACCCAAAAAGGTTGCGGCAAGCTATAACGCACACCATCCACCGTAACCGCGCCTTCTTCCATCGCTTCCAACAAGGCACTTTGGGTTTTAGGCGAACAACGGTTAATTTCATCTGCCAATAAAATTTGGGTAAAAATAGGGCCTTGCTTAAACTCAAATTGATGTTCTTTTTGATTAAACATATTCACGCCAATCACATCACTGGCCAGCATGTCATTGGTAAACTGAATGCGCTGAAATTGCAGACCCGCCAAGTGCGATAAAGCACTCGATAAGGTGGTTTTGCCTAATCCGGGTAAATCTTCAAAAAGCACATGCCCGCCCGCCAACAAACAACTTAACGCCAATTTGGTCTGCTGTTCTTTATCTAAAATAATGGTATTAATTTCAGTCAAAAAAGCCTGAATTTTTCCAGCATAAGATTCAATCTGTGCATTGAGCTGTTGCTGCGCTTGCGTCAGTTGTTGTTTTTGAACTTTTTCTGTACCCCAAATCACAGTAAATCCCCTTATCCCCAATAAAAAACGGCGCATGTTTAAACATACACCGTTTTGCTAAATTTCCAAAGAAATCCTCGAGATATTCTAAACTGCCTAAAAAAGTAAGTTTTAAACAGCTCGTATCTCTATACGTTTCCATCGTGATACGGGATTAACACGGACACTTTCTCAAACCACCTTTTGCCGATGGATAACGCGCATCGACACAGTAGCGATAAAAAGTCTTCGGATCCATGGCTTCTAAATCTGGATGATGCTTACGCATGTGTTCCAAATAATTCTGATAATCAGGTACACCGACCATTAAACGAAAACTTTGTTGCAAACGCTGCCATAAAGTTGCGATACGCGACCAGTTTTTCGGATTCAAAATTAAATCCTTTTGCGACATGATGGTCATTTTAATGATGTTGTAAATCACCGTTTTACCTTGTTGGGCAAATTTAAGCTTAATCATGTGCTCACTCCTAATGACCGCTATTCGGCTGAATCGTTTCAGGATCGCGATAAATCGCTTCGGCTTCATGTACGGTTGGCGTTGGATTTGCCAATGCACGACGAATCACCCCAATGGCAGCGAACAACATCACAAATGCCACAATCATAAAGAAACCACATAACACGGCATTAATTTGATTGGACATCACAATGGTTTGCATTTCAGTCACTGTTTTAGCAGGTGCTAAAATTTCATTACGTTGAATTGCTGCACTGAAACGATCCGCTTGCGCCAAGAAACCAATTTTTGGATTGTCATGGAAAATCTTTTGCCAGCCTGCGGTCATTGAAGTAATGAACAAGAAAACCGTTGGGATAATCGTCACCCAAACATATTTTTCTTTTTTCATTTTAAACAGAATCACTGTACCTAAAATGAGTGCCATCGCTGCCAAAATTTGGTTACCAATACCAAACAGTGGCCATAAGCTGTTAATACCGCCTAAAGGATCGACCACGCCTTGGTAGACGAAGAAGCCCCAACCAGCCACCGCAACTGCTGTGCCAAGCAAGTTACCAAAGAAGTTATGTGAATTTTTCACTGCAGGAATAACAATACCTACAGTATCTTGCACCATAAAACGGCAAGCACGTGTGCCCGCATCTACTGCAGTTAAAATAAATAAGGCTTCAAATAAAATGGCAAAGTGATACCAGAATGCCATCATTGAGCGGTTATTAAAAATCTCGGTGATGATATGTGCCATACCAATTGCAAACGTTGGCGCACCACCCGTACGTGACAGAATCGAGCTTTCACCGACTTCTTTTGCCAAAATGGTTAAAGCCTCAGGAGTCACTACAAAGCCTAAATTTCGTACCGCTTCTGCTGCACTTTCCACCGTTGTACCTAAAACTGCAGTGGGTGCATTAATGGCAAAGTACACGCCTGGGTCTAGCACCGTGGCACAAATCATTGCCATGATTGCCACGAAAGACTCCATCAACATGCCGCCATAACCAATCATCCGAATGTCTTTTTCGTTATTGACTAGTTTTGGCGTCGTACCTGAAGACACTAATGCGTGGAAACCTGAAATCGCACCGCAGGCAATGGTAATAAATAAGAATGGGAACAATGAACCCGCAAATACTGGCCCTGTACCATCAATAAAATGGGTCACCGCAGGCATCTTCATTTCAGGCATTGCAAACACAATCCCGACAGCCAAACCCGCAATAACACCAATTTTTAAGAACGTCGATAAATAATCACGTGGCGCCAATAACAACCACACTGGCAAAACTGAAGCAATAAAACCGTAGGCAATTAAACACCACGTTAATTCTGTGCCACTTAAAGTAAATAAAGGCCCCCAAAATGGATGCTGTGCAACATTTTCACCATAAATAATACCCATCATCATCAGGACAAAACCAATAATGGAAACCTCAGCAATTTTCCCCGGGCGAATAAAACGCATATAAATGCCCATGAAAATCGCAATTGGGATGGTGGCTGCAATACTAAATACGCCCCACGGACTATTGGTTAAAGCTTTCACGACAACCAAAGCGAGTACGGCAAGAATAATCACCATCACGCCCAGCGCACCCAGCATGACAATCACACCAGCAAATGAACCCAACTCTTGTTTTGCCATTTCTCCCAAAGAACGCCCATCACGACGTGTAGAAATAAACAAAACCAAAAAGTCTTGGACTGCACCTGCCAACACCACCCCGACTAAAAGCCAGATCGTGCCAGGTAAATAACCCATTTGTGCTGCAAGAATAGGCCCAACTAAAGGGCCTGCACCTGCAATCGCGGCAAAGTGGTGACCAAATAACACACTTTTATTGGTGGGCACATAATCTAAACCGTCACCCAAACGATGTGCGGGCGTTAAGCGTCGCTCATTTAACTCAAATACTTTGGTGGCAATAAATAAACTGTAGAAGCGGTATGCAATGCTATAGACACAGACCGCAGCTAAAACTAACCAGACTGCATTGACGTGTTCGCCTCTACTGACTGCCAATATCCCAAAAGATACTGCACCCAGTACGGCAACCAAGAGCCATATAATTTTTGAAGTCAGGCCTGACTTCGGTTGAACTGATTCCATGTCACTCTCTCTTTATTGTTACATTTTAAGCATTTACTATTTTTCGAGATGAAGCTTAATTTCCGAGATTCCTTGTGTGATGTTGCTCCTTTTATTGTATTTTTCACCTATTCTTTTACCACATAATCAAATCAACAAAAAAGGGGGGAATGATCCACTGCTGTCCCATAGTTTGCTTTAAATAAAAAAACCTGAGTCCTAACAGTTAAAATATGAGTGCAAACAAACACTTTAACGACCAGGATTCAGGTTTTGTCACATCAGAATACCGTATTTCATGA
>NZ_VPEP01000100.1:0-1877 GCF_013417035.1 Acinetobacter sp. YH16053 | reverse complement strand
TAGGCTCCCATTTTTAGATTCGTATAACGTGTATTATGTTAATTTTAGAAAATATTAAGGATGGGAATAGAGAATGGTAGAAACAGACCAAAAATTAGCACAGAACGGATGTTGTTATGCTTAATCCTGATCGGTTAAAAATACAAATTTAAAATCATTAAAAGGTGACAACTACCTTGATACTTACCGAACAGCATGCTTTATCAATTTTTATTGACTTAGTTAAAAAAACCCACTTTACAGTGTAATGCCAGTCAGTTAAGCAAATTTTAGTAAAATGTAGTAAAAATGAGTGTATGTAAATACGCTCATTTTTTTATGTCTTTATCTGAACATTTAGAATCCACTCTTGAACATGCTCTCCCATCACTCAACCATTTTTGTGAACTTATTGATTTAAATTGGATTGAAACAAGCCTGCATCAAACAGGTAAGGCATCGATCAGAAGGAGAAAATTACCTGCTGAGCACGTGGTTTGGCTTGTTCTTGGGCTTGCCTTGTTTCGCAATCAACCCATCAGCTATGTGGTAGAACAATTAAAACTCGTGTTTGGTACAACAGATTATTGTGTTCCTAGTGCAGCTGTCCAAGCTCGACAACGTTTAGGTCGAGAACCCTTAGCTGCCTTATTCTCCTTAATCAGCCAAGCATGGTTTGATGAATCACAACAACAATATTCAACCTTTCAAGGTCTTAGTGTATGTGCTGTTGACGGGGTGGTTTGGTCTATGCCACTGACCAAGGAGAATTTTAATCATTTTGGCTCATCTAAAGGTAAAACTGCTGTAGCACCTTACCCACAAGTTAGAGCCACGTGTCTAGTGAATACCAATACTCATGAAATCATAGATGCCCAAATAGGCAGTATGGATCAAGGTGAACTCACATTAGCAAATCAATTATCTCCTCCAGCACAAAGTATTACTTTGTTTGATCGAGCTTATTTCTCTGCTGATTTTTTAATAGGCTGGCAAACACGTGGAGAATCAAGCCATTGGCTTATGCGAGCTAAAGATAATTTACGTTATGACATAATTAAACGGAATTCCCCACATGATTTTCATATCAGGATGCCAATATCAGCAAGAGCCAAAAAACTTAATCCAGCATTAGGAGATTACTGGGAAGCACGTTTAATTGAAGTTGAGCAGGCAGGAAAAATCCGCCGTTATATCACTTCATTATTAGATTCAAAGACATATCCAGCTCGAACTTTAGCAAAGTTATATGCTCAACGTTGGGAGATAGAGATGTGTTACCGAGAAATTAAAAGCAATTTACAGGAAGGTAAGCACTTAAGGAGCAAACAGCCAGACTTAATTTATCAAGAATTATGGGGTGTCTTGATTGCTTATAACGTGCTGAGAAGACAAATGAAATATATGGCTCAACGTGCCAAAGTAAGCCCGTTGAGGATCAGTTTTCATATTGCATCTATTGCCCTTCTTAATTTACTCAGATTCGACTCTTTGGCTTCTGCAGGTAATCTACCCAAACATCTGGAAAGTTTAATGGAGAAATCTAATCGGTATGTTATACCTGAGAGAAGAGTGAGGAGTTATCCAAGGGTTGTAAAAGGAAAACCTCAAAAATACCCAAGAAAAAGCCAGTCAATCTCTTAACTGACTGGCATTAAGTCATCAGACTGGTTTTTTAATATGTTTAATTGGCCTTTTGCGGATCGTATAAACGATCTTTAATAAATAGCGCAGGTATCAGACCGCAGATAAAATAGGCCGCAGCCATAATCAGTAAGCCCGTTCCAATAGAACCGCCTTGGGCAAAATAACCAATGGTTAAGGGCGCAAATACCGCACCAATTCGGCCAATATTAAATGCACCACCGACTGCCGTACCGCGAATGGAGGTCGGAAAA
>NZ_VPEP01000099.1:0-1882 GCF_013417035.1 Acinetobacter sp. YH16053 | reverse complement strand
CTCAATTTGTGGTTGAATTCCTACTCTCTTTTTATCTTTTAGACGATAACTTTCCCCAGATATTTGTACAACATGACAATGATGTAATAAACGATCCAACATTGCTGCTGTCAAAGTAACATCATCTGCGAATGATTTAGACCACTGGCTAAATGGTAAATTACTGGTCAAAATCGTACTGCCTTTTTCATAGCGCTTGGCAATAACATTAAAAAATAAATTTGCTTCTTCACGACCAAATGGTAAATATCCTATTTCATCGATAATCAATAACTTTGGAGCAAGTACAACACGTTGCATGTAGTTTTTTAATTTACCTTGTTGATAAGCTAGGCTAAGTTGCAACATTAAATCAGCTGCAGTAATAAACTTAGTCTTAATATTATTCATAATTGCCTTATAGCCTAAAGCCATTGATAGATGTGTTTTCCCAACACCACTTGCACCAATAAATACAACATTTTCAGCTCTTGGAATAAAGCTTAAATTAAATAGTTCAAGCAACTGCGACTTTGGAGCACCTAAAGCATAATTAAAATCATAAGCCTCCAACGTTTTGATTTGAGTAAGACCTGAAAGTTGTAAAAGAATCTGTTGACTACGTTGCTGCTTGGCTGTGTATTCATGTAATAGCATAGCTTCAACGAAATCTGCATAACTGCCATCCTTTGCTAAGGTTTGTTGTGCATGATGTGACCATTGTGATGCCACTGTTTGTAGACCAAGCTGACGGCAAAGCTGTTCAATACGCTCATACTGTAAATTCATTAAGAAACCTCCAGTAATTCATCATAGATTGATAAGGGGTGTTGAACACTCTCATGAGGTATGAGTGATGATGGGCTAACATCATCAATTACAGATTTTTTAGAACCATCATTAAATAAAGGTAATGAAGAAAAAAATTGTTGTTCTTCAAGCAAACGAGTACTTGGTTTTTCTTTAGTTGTTGCATGAATGCGTTGATTTGCTGTTTCACTAAGCCATCGACCAATATAGGCATTTGCCATATCAACATCTAAGCTAAGGTCAACCACCTTTAAACTTGCTTTTAATGGCACGATAAAACTTGATTTCAAATAACTATTAAAGCGTTCTACTTTACCTTTTGTTTGCGCACGATATGGCTTACAAACACGTGCTCGGAAGTTATATTTCTTAGCACAATCAAGTAATTTAGCATTCCAGCGATGTTGACCATCTTGATAAGCATCACGTTCAATGATAATGGCCTTAGCATTATCAAATAATACATCTTTAGGAACACCACCAAAGAACTGAAAAGCACTTTCTAAGCCATCAATCCATGCATCAGAACGTTCATGATCATAAAACTTAACAAAGGTTGCTCTAGAGTATCCCAAAGTTGCAACAAATGCTTTTAATGTGGTGTGATGACGTCGAATTGTTGTGAAATCAACCTGCATTTGTTGACCTGGTTGAGTCTCAAATCGCTTAATCGGCTCTGGTTGTTTAGTTGGCTTTAATGTATTGAGATAATTTTGTAGTGTTCTAATTTTCCCCGTGTAGCCTTTTTGCAAGATTTCTTGATACAACACTGCAGCCGGTATCCATTCTGGATCGGCGGCATTTACACGTTTGATTAAATACGGTTTATAAGGCTCAAGAATACTCACTTTAGATTGTGTTCGTTGATATTTAGGTGTTACTTGAGATCGTAAATATTTACGCACAGTATTTCTAGAAATACCGAGTTCGCGGCTAATTGCCTTAATAGATTGACCTTGTTGATGAAGTATTTGGATTGTCACTGCTTGCTCCAAAGTTAACATGTTGAGCAGTCCAAAAAGACCACTATATTAACCAAGGGGGTCAATTTTCAAATGCTGTTGGGGGGTCATTTTTACATTGCCGCTAACAT
>NZ_VPEP01000098.1:0-1925 GCF_013417035.1 Acinetobacter sp. YH16053 | reverse complement strand
AAGACTAAGATAGAATTAAAATAATGCTTAAATCTTTCCATCATTACTGTCCTTGCCAACTACAAAGTCCGCTTTACTATTGCCCCATCCTGCAATAATTGCGAGTTCCTTCTCTAAAAATGATCGCCCTGTGTCACTTAACATTAAGGTATGATATTTTTCTGCTGCCTTCTGAATCCACTCCATACGGCTATCATAATCTTGAACTTTGGTATGCGCTAAAGGTTCGCTATAGACAGATTCAGGTAATTTGTCGAGTACATCTTTATGACGTCCTTCATATTTCCCATGTCTAGGCTTAACAGCATCAACACTATAATCACTAGAAAGGACTAAAGTACTATCGGGAAGTTTGGTATAGCTTTGTAAAGTTGCCTGTGCTTGTACCATCCAGTCCTTCCAAACCAATTCTTGTAAAATATTACGTTGTTCCTGTACTGCAATTGCCAGTAAATGTTTCATAAGATCGTCTTGTGCATCTTTAAAATTATCTCTCCTTGGTTTTCCTTTTCTTTTAAAAATGCCTTCTATCTTGGGAAGCATCCCAAAAGCCTGAGTAATTTCAGTTGTACTCTGCAAATGCTTAATGATGGGTAAACAACTCGACCAAGGAATATTTAACACTTCTTCCTTAATATGGGTGAACTTAGATACATCACGTTGAGTTCGACATTGATTAAAAGATTGCGAAGACATACTCCAAGCATAATGCCAAGGTGCAATATCCATAAATAACCATAAATTCCCTTTCGCAAAAGAGTGTACTGGATTGCGAACAAGTGGCGTCAAGACAAAAGGGGAAATAATGGGAATCCATTTATACCCCCAAGCCGTTAAGCCATGTTTAAACACTGCTGCAACAGTTTTTGAAGCAAATGCACCTAAGCCCATCCAATAATAACGGCCTTTTAATTGCTGACTTCCATGATTTTCTTGTTCAAGATAAATTTTGGCATAAACTGAGGCAATTCTTCTGGCTCTTGCTTCATATCCTGGTTCGAGTTTATAGAGATTCTTTTTGGCATCTTTTAAGTTAGACAGACGGATCATCGCTATTTGTTGTTGTACTTCCCAAAAAGTTAAGCAATCACACTGTGCTGTTTTACAGCTATTCTCTGTTGTATTTGTATTACTTTCCCAATCTAAATTACCCACTAATCATCTCCTTCACTCGGTTCAGCTTCTAGCTTCATCCAATTTAAATCGAGCTTTAAGCTTTCTTCTTGTAAGGAATTTATTCGTTTAGATCGGCCTTTATTATCTGCTATGGCCATAAACTCATCGGATGCATTTGAAATTTTATAATCAGCATTTTTAAAGGGCTCACCAGAGGGCAATAACATTTGAAATTTCTCATTATAGGCCTCATAAGTTGGCAAGCCTTTGATATTTACACCAACTTCTGTACCGCTTTTAAAAAGGTGCTGACCTGCCTTAGCCTCAAACTTTGCAGGCGTAATGAATGTAATTCCATTCTTATTAATGATGACTTGAGAACCACCTGCCATAGGTTTACCTATCTTCTTTAATCATTTAAAAATTAATCTTATATTTAGCTTAAAATAAATCTCTAATAGTTCAATTTTTTTCACCAAAGTATGACTTTTATCATAGCCATTCAATTGAATGATAGCATCATTGTTGCTGCAGACAATAAAGAAGTCACACTCAAAGAAGGTGAAACAAAGCAGTTAATAGATAACTTAACGTCAAAAATCCATCCTTGGTACAAGGGAATTATTACGGGAACAGGTGAAAGCTATGTGCTCAATCGTTGCATAACCTTATTTCAGCAAATAGCTCAATCAGAGTTAAAAGCTTTGCCCTATTGTCTAGAACTTTCACGGAAAGTGAGAGAACATGAAATCGGTGGTGATCATTTTCAAGTACAAAATACCAAGTTACTTTGCTCTAGTTATAGTGCC
>NZ_VPEP01000097.1:0-1951 GCF_013417035.1 Acinetobacter sp. YH16053 | reverse complement strand
TTTTGAGTGAAACGAAAAAATGGGTAAGTGCGCCCTTCGGGATTTGTCATACAAAACTGAAATTCGTTAAACGATTGCCTATCCTGCCATAGCGATTTTTGTTTTTTGGCGTTTAGTCGTGACTAAGATCGTGGAATTAATCTCTTTAAACCATCTTCAAATTCTTGGTCGCTTAATTCCCCTGAAACGTATTGATCATAGAGCTGCTGATGTTCTTCTGTAATTTCTAGGTCGTAATATTCACGGTCTGATCTGTTCAAAAAGACTCGTTCCAAACGTCGGTTTTTTTCTGTATCCATGATCACTCCGCATATTCATTGAATTTGGGTGCATAGACATATCGGCGATATTCAGGTTTGAACTGAAACGCTACTCGACCCTCTCCAACGTCCTGTACTTCCTCAGAGGACGAAATCATTTCTTCCGTGGTGATTTCATCTTCAGGCTTGAGAATCCCCTTTAAAACGCCTCCTGTTGCGATAAAACGCATCTTATGGACTTGTTTGGTCATCTCATGCAGCCAAGCACCCTTATCACCCTCTAAAGCCAAATCAGACGGTTTTACGCTGTATTTGAGCGTTTCACAGATTGCCTTGTCGAGTTGTTTGCGCCCTTTTTCGTCTAAAGTGGCTTTTACGGCTTTCACGTTCACCGATGGCAAGTAGTCAGCTCGCAAGGCTTTCGCCCACATTTCGACCCAATCGCCTTGTTTTATATAATTAATCGTGAAGTAACTAGGCTTAACCAACAGCAAGGCATGAAAATGCGGATGTGCCATCATTTTTCCATCGTTCCCCCTGGTCACTTCCGTTGTTCTTAAAAAACCTGCTACACCTGACTTAAATCGCTTAGTTTCAATCAGTCGCTTCCATGAATCATTCATGTGCTTCAAAGTGTCACGCAATTCGGTAACAGGCGGATTTTTCACAGTCAGAGTTAGGAATACCCAACGATGGGTAGGAAAGCGTTCCTGAATATTTGGCAATTGCTGAAACATAACTGCCCTCCAGAGTAGAGATCTGCGCCACTGACATACAGGACAATGACGGACACGGCAAAAAAATGCTTGCTTGAGAACCAATTTTCCCTGATCGGGATTAACTCCAAATTTCAAAATACCTGAACAGCCGTTAATTCGGTCTGCATATTTTGAGAGTTCAACGGAGTAGTTATAGAGAATTTTAACGGATTCAGCATCGGAGCGATGTTCATCCCAAGAAACTTCATGAGGTGAAATTTCTGTTAAAAAATTGATTCCAAGATCGGAATTATGGCAAGATTGAGTCATTAAAAAGCTCGTTTAAGTTTTGTTGGATCGCACCTCAAAATTTACGGGCTTTTTATCTATCTGTCAAACCATGCTAAAAGCCACGCCACACAAGGCATAGAGCCACATTTTTAATATCGAAGTTATCCCTTAATAATAAATACAAGGAAAAACACCCCAAAAATCCCCATTTTTGCCCCCTTTTCAGATGCCTTTTTTTTGATTTTTCACCCCTAGCCAATTCGTGATGATTTTTCAGTAATGCACGCTTCCGCGTTTCTCATTCGAGAAACAAAAATCGGGTCGTCGCTTTGCTCGGTTTTTCCCGCTTAGAATTTTTATGGGAGCTTGTAATCAAGGAAGAAAGGTTTTGGAATTTTTATGATGGGGTCGTCACTCGTAGACACTCGTTCGGCTTTTCCCGAAATAACATGAAGGGCGCACTTTACCATTGGAAAAAATCCAATGGGTGCGAAACGCCAAAAAGGGAAAATTTCCAATTTTTCATTTTTGGCGTTCTTGGGGTTAAGGGGTCGAACCCCTTACGCAACGTCCGTTTTTGAGTGAAACGAAAAAATGGGTAAGTGCGCCCTTCGGGATTTGTCATACAAAACTGAAATTCGTTAAACGATTGCCTATCCTGCCATAGCGATTTTTGTTTTTTGGCGTTTAGTCGTGACTAAG
>NZ_VPEP01000096.1:0-1985 GCF_013417035.1 Acinetobacter sp. YH16053 | reverse complement strand
AGCTTGCTTCAAGATACTCATGATCAAGCTGTCTGAATACTTAGATGTTTTCATAGAAAATCTCCTTAAATCAAGGTTATTCGATTTTCTACTTTTAAACTCAATGATTTTTAGGGGGGATTACCATCTAATTTAATTATGATCGGTGTTTGAGAGCCATTTTCTGAGTTAATAGTACTTTTCAGTACAAATTTATCTTCCAAATTCAAAACTAGAATTTCTATGTCCCGATTGGGTGAAGAAAGTACTTCTACAATTCCTTGCTCATCTGTCGTACGTTCAAATGAACTTTGTCTTCCTTTGGGACGAGATTTCACAGGGAAATTAATTAAAACTTTCTCATTACAATCTATGACTTTAAATAAAGTTGTGACAATTCCTTTTGAGCTAGGTGTAATTTTTTCTTTCCGATATTCTTCTATGCTTTTAGGTAAAAATACTTTTAGAGGATTGTTTCTAGAAGAAACAAGAGATGAGTTAAGCATTTTAATCACAATATAATCTTTAGCATTAGGAGGCTTTGCCAAAATTTCTACAGTTCGATTAGGCGAACCTTGAAATATAAATAATCCCTCTTTATCTGTTTTTTTTGAATTTTCTCTTGATGAACCTTTATAACGCGATTTAACGTTTAAATTGATAACATATTTCCCAGAGGCATCATAAATTTTTGAGATTACTGTAACTAAATTACTCATTACTTAACCTCCTCTTCAGCATATACATCGTCCTCAGAGTTAATCTCCGTGACCTCATCCATTAGTTCATCTATATTGTCAAGATTCGATTCTTGGATCAGTTGTGTATAGTCAAATCATTATAAAACCAATACAATGGTGCAATGAGTTATTCAGAACATTTTAGACGTAAAATTTTAGCTAAGCTTGAGGAAGGTTATTCTATTCGAGCGGTAGCTGCACAATTTGAAATTAATAAAAATACCATTGTTGAATGGAAGAAACGTATAGAGATTAAAAAAACTCGTGTACGTAAACCTTCTAAAATTAACGATGATGCTTTACGTGAAGATGTTGAAAAGTATCCTGATGCTTATCAATATGAACGTGCTGCACGTTTTAATTGTGGTGTTTCATCTATTGGTGCTGCATTAAAGCGCTTAAATATTACAGTTAAAAAAAGACGTTAAGCCATCCTAAAGCAGATACAAAGCTTAGGGATAAATTTATTCTGCAAGTGAATGAATTAGAAAAAAACCATCCGATTATTTATCTGGATGAAAGTGGTTTTAAGTCACATGATTATAGACCTCATGGCTACTCACGAAAAGGAGTACCCTGTTTAGGGCAATATAATTGGCAATTAAAGAATCAGACCAATGCCATTGGAGCAATCCATGAGGGTAAGTTATTTTCAGTCGGTTTATTTGACTGCAAAATCAATTCAGATGTTTTTCATTTTTGGATTGAGCAATTCCTCATACCAGCATTACCAGAAAATAGTGTAGTGGTTATGGATAATGCAGCATTTCATAAAAGAGCAGATATTCAGGAGTTATTGGAACAACAAGGGCATAAAATTCTTTGGCTTCCTGCATACAGCCCTGATTTAAATCCTATAGAACACATGTGGGCATGGGTTAAACGTAAGCGTAAAGAATGGTTGATCGACTCAGTCGATGAGTTATTTCGAGTTTTTTTCGAATCTTGTATGAATAATAAAGTAGTTTGACTATATATAAAGACGCGAAGCCTAAAGCAACAAAGTCTGTCGGTTGAGAGGTATAAAAGCGTAACGTACTCAATTGATTATTTTCATTTAATATAGATTTATTAGTTTTAATGAGCTTTCCATTCAATTTATCTAAAACAAAGATTTCTTTTTCTCCTGTAGAGGGCTGATTCGGTAATACCCCCATTTTTAATTGAATTAATGGGTAGAAAATCTAAAGCCTTGTTATTGTTTAAAAATAGGTGGACAACCATTTACTGACATATGAGGTCGTTCATGATTATAAAAGTACTGCC
>NZ_VPEP01000095.1:0-2027 GCF_013417035.1 Acinetobacter sp. YH16053 | reverse complement strand
ATTGATAATGTATTCGCTTCGCTCATACTTTTTGAAAAGCAAAAGCTCCAAAGTTCGCACCCATTCGGGATGCTCTGTACCTACCGTTTAAAATCGAAAGGGAGCTTGTAATCAGAGAAAAGGCGAGGGCGAAATTTTGATGATGCTCAATCGCTCGTAGACACTCGCTCGGTTCTTATTATCTAAGTTTTAATTATTTAATGGAGCTAATCAAAGTTGTGAAACATTGATCAAAGAATAGGCGTGGAACGTGAAAAATCATTAAAAAAGCCCAACTGAGTACAGTTGGGCTTTTTACATCAAGATAAGACACTGAAATTTAATGAGAAATGAAAAGCATTTCGTATAAGGTGTATTATGTTAATTTTAGACAATTTAAAAAATCACATGGTAGATCATCAATGAATAGGACGCCCCCTAAAAAAGTAATTCAAACTCTTAGACAGGAGGTAGGATTTGGTTGTCCTGTTCCTAATTGTGGAAACCCTTATCTCGAATGGCATCATTTCGATCCGCCTTGGAGTATTGAAAATCATCACAGACCAGAGGGTATGATTGCTCTTTGTACACAGCATCATAAAAATGCTGATAATTATGCTTATACCAATGATCAATTAGTAGAGTTTAAAAAAAATAAGGTTAATTCAGAAAAAGTAAAAGGCAATTTTGAATGGCGGAGAAATAAATTATTAACCGTAGTAGGGGGAAATTTCTACTATGAAACACCTCGCGCACTTGTAATTGATAATTATGATGTAGTTTCTTTAACAAGGGATGAAAGTGGTTATTTACTGCTAAATGTTGAAATGCTTAGTGTGTCTAAGGAAGAGCGTTTAGTAATGAGGAATAACTGCTGGGAAAATATAGGAACTCCTATTGATTTTAAGTGCCCCCCTAGTGGTAAAGAAATTGAAATTAAATATGAAAATGGAGATTTTCTATCAATTAAATTTTATGTCATTAATAATAAAGAATTATTTAAAAAGAATTTTGATATAGAAGCTCCTGATTCCTTAGAATTCCCTCTAACTATTTCTGAAATTAACTTTGAAGTATCTGGTATAGACATAAAAGTTTCACCAAAAGGTACAAACATTCAAACAAATCAATTTATACGAAATTTTTCATATAATTGTGGTGTAGGTATGATGTTGAATTTAGGAATAAAATGGCGTCAAAATTGGAATTTAGTACCAGTTCCTAGTCGTAGAGCAGCCTCATGTCCATGTAATAGTGGTTATAGATATAAACACTGTCATGGAAAAATAGAATTAGGGGGCTAATTTTATTTATAAACCTTCATTTTACATAATGGCTGTTATACGAAATTTAGATGTTAGAACCCATTTAAATTAATGAGTTATTGAATAAGTGAAACCCTCTAAGTAGACTTTTAGAAGGTTGTAAATCTAGGGAAAAGGCTAAAGATGCCGTTGATTGAGTATTACGGTCTGCTATTTGAATGGCACGATAAAAAAATGGAAATAGTCTATCGAGGGCGTGAAATTACTTTTGAAGAAGTATGTAGCGTTTTTCTTGATCCAGAGCTGATTTCCTTTGACGATCTTGGTCATTACGATGAGCAACGGCTAATATCAATTGGTCTGAGCAATCGTGGTAGACTACTAACAGTGGTTTGGGTCGAACGTGGTGATGTTGCAAGAATCATTACTGCTTTTGAGCCATCACACAATCAAAAGCGGAGGTATAACCATGCAAAATGAATTAGAACGCTATAAAAATTTTGACCCTACCAATGCGCCAGTAGTAAAACCAAACTTCGTGAAAAAATTACAAGAACGCCATGCGATTGCTCAAGCAAAAGCTTTTGATGCGGATGTTGTAACTTGGCTAAGTTCTCAAGATGATGAAACAAAACAGCATATTAACGAGATGGTTCGTCATATCATGGCATTGAAACGTGTTTAATTAAAATTTTGCTCGATGCTTTGAAATAGGGCTTTAGCCATGTTTCAAAGTCGAGCCACTTTGCGTGCACCGGTATAAATTGAATCACGAAAGAAACC
>NZ_VPEP01000094.1:0-2042 GCF_013417035.1 Acinetobacter sp. YH16053 | reverse complement strand
ACTTCCTTAATGTCAGGTAATTCAAGTTCGGTTGTTCGACTTGCTTGGATCTCTTTGCGTTTGATTGCTCCAGCTTCTTTAATCGAAGCAACTAAGTCATCAAATAAGTTGTTATCCATGAAATTGCTCCTTCACGAGTTGGCGCAGAATGGCGGTTTCTTTATCCGTGAGATTATCTTTTACAGATTTTGGATAAGCCACCAAGAAAAAGATTTGATCATCCTCATTTACCCAATAGTAAATTACTCTGATACCGCCACTTTTGCCTTTATTACCTTGAGCGCAACGTACTTTTCGAATGCCACCGCCATTCTTGATCAAGTCACCTTTATCAGGCTGAACCAATAGATCTTGTTGAAGTTGACGATATTCCTCATCAGATACAAGGTCTTTGATTTGCTTGGTAAAGATGCTGGTTTCAATGAATAACATAGATTCTTTGTACGTCAATGGCGTATAAGGATTCTAGCAGTTTCTGTATCAAAAAACGAGAGCTGATAACTCTCGTTTCGTATAATCCGTATTATGTTAATTTCAGAGAAACTATTACAAATAGAATATTACTTTTATATTCTCAAATGAGCCGCTATCTTTCTTAAAAAATACTATAAATAACTGTTATTACTGATTATTATTTTTTAAATCAGGGCGAATTTTATAAATATTATTTTGGAGTTCAAAAATATGACTGAGAGCTTTTCCTATCAGTAAGATATTTTCTCTATTTTCTAGTGATGGATCTGATTGAATCTTACTAGGAATACTGTCTAATAATATTGCAGCTTGATACAAATCATCATTTATTTTTTTTAATTGATCCATTTTTCTCTTCTATATATGTTGGTAAGGATCCCAATCATATTACATTGAGATCCTGATTTATTAGGCCGTGGTATATCTTGTTGTAGCTTCTCTAGTTTCTGAACTAAAAAGGTTTAATAATCTATCCGATGATGGTACAGGAAGATTTGGTGGATTCCAATCACCTGTAGTGATGCATGTATTTAAAGAGTTTCCACACTCTGACATTCCACCGCTACCAGCAGACCCATAGACATCAATACAGTCTGCATAATATTCTGCACACAATTCTTTCGTTAAATAATATGAAGGCGTTGTAGGATCATATGCAAGAGCAAGACTACTAGTTATTATTGTACTAATTAGAACTATTTTTTTTAAGAACATAAGAAAATTCCAACTTTATTGTTAATTTGATATTTAAATATGATTCTTTAAAATTTAACTATTATTAAAATTACTCAAATCGAATAAATTTTTGAATAAATTCGCTTCATTTAACATAATGGCGATTATACGAAATTTAGCGATTAGAAACCATTTATTACATCAAAAGTAATGAAAATGTAAAGATAATGACTTATATTGTCTTTACATTATTGGTTTTTAGAGGAATTAACCATGTCCGCAGTCAATTTTAATATGCGTTTAGAAGAAGACTTGAGGGATAATGCAAATCATATTTTTGAAGAATATGGTTTAACAATGCCACAAGCATTTAAACTTTTTTTAAATCAGGTGGTGAAAACAAGAACTGTTCCATTAGCTTTTGACTATGCGAAAGAACCAACTCTGACCCCAACAGCAGTAGCAAAGTTGCTTCAATCTCTTAAAGAGATTGAAAATGGGGAGTACACCGAGTACGAAACAGTAGAAGAAGCAATCAAAGCCATGTCGGATGAAGCTCATGGCTAAACGAAAAATAATCGTAACCAGTTCATTTAAAAGAGACATTAAAAGACGTTATTTAGATTTGGTTACGGCTGAATGGGCCGAGGTACTGGACTGTTTAGTTGCTAATAGTCCATTACCTGAAAAATATCTAGATCATCCATTAAAAGGTGGTGCTGAGTTTAAAAATTGTCGAGATTGCCACGTTAAACCTGATTTAGTCTTGATTTATAGGCTCGTAGGGGATGATGTTTTAGAATTACACCAGTTAGATAGCCATTCAGAAATTTTTGGTTAAGTGACCATTCAGAATTGTTTTTAATGTTTTGAAGTTAGTAAAAGTTAAGGAA
>NZ_VPEP01000093.1:0-2089 GCF_013417035.1 Acinetobacter sp. YH16053 | reverse complement strand
ATCAATTTGTTTAGTTGTTCTTCAAAATCTTGCTTGTTTAAATCACCTGAAACGTACTGATCATAAAGTTTTTGATGATCTTCAGTGATTTCTAAATCGTAATATTCTCGATCTGATTTCTTTAAAAGTACCTCTGACAAACGATTATTTTTTTCGGCATCACTCAATTTCATAGTCTAAATGCTCCTATTTTGCGTTTATTGGCGTTTTTAGCCCTGTTTGGCTAGATTCCCCTGTTTTTGAAGAAAAGGCGCTTAAATGCGATTTTAGGCGGTTTTTGCGCTATGGGGTGAAATTCGATATTGGTGCTTTGCTAACAATAAAATTTTTAGCGGTTTGGAGATTTATCATTTCCCGACAGCAGGAGGGAATGCACGCTTACGCGTTTCTCTCCGAGAAACAAAAAATCGACCTCTGAAAAAGATAAAAATAAGCCCCAAAGTTTGGGGCGTTTTGAAATCTTTTTTAGAGGATTAATTGCTACTTTTTGGCATTCACGTAGTCATAAAATTGAAGTTGCTGTTTTGGGTCTTTTAGCATGATGCGAAGCCGTTGCATAAAATCATCTGGAGATTCGTTCTCCTGCTTTAAGTGAGCGAATTTCTTGTCACGGGACATATTGAACGACAAGCTGTTCACTTGCATATTTCGCAACTCAATAAACTTAGGTTCATCGACCTGTTTAATTGGTGCAGATTGGATTTTTTTAGAACCAAAGCCGAGCTGTTCCAGTAGCGGATAAAACATCCTGAATTTTTTTGGCTCTAAAAGCATGTCGGCAAGGCGTTTCGTAAAGTCTTCGGCTGACTCTCCGATCTCTGCATATTCGCTACCAACTTCGGGTAGTTCAGATAATTTATGTGCGAACAAATGCCGTTGGGCATCGGTCATTTCAACAAAAAAATCGGGTGTGTTTGGATCTCGTTTAGGGTCGATTTTTTGTTCTACTTTTGGCTGTGGTTTTTGTTTGAATCTGAATGAAAAACCACTAATTGAACGACCATTTTTATGTTGTTCTACCTTCACTTTAATGTCTGTTTTTTCATTAATTTGCTGTAATGATGGTTCTAAAACACGACTTTTAAAATGATTCATTGCTTTGTATTCATTAGGTTCAACTCCTAACTGACTTCTGAAATCCGCTAGTTTCAAAATTGGAGTTTTACCTACCTCACGCCATGTTATCAATAGTTCATAAAGTCGTATTGCATACTTGCCTGTAAGTCCTGAAACTTGATTAATCTGATAGCTTGTAAAGTGTTTCTCAAGTCGTGTAATTAGTGGAACTACATCAGGGGCAAAGGTGATTTCTAGTAGAGCAGAATCATCAATGTATTTAATACGACTAACCCATCGTGAGCGAACAATACCAATCCCTTTTGATGTTTCTTCTTGGAATGAAAATTGTCGATCAAATAGGTTGTTTACAGCTTCTTTTAAAGCCTTGTAAGCCCCTTCTTTTGTGACATTGAACTGTTTTGCATAATCACTGGCATGAATTTCTAGTTTACTGTCAGCAGTAATTCCTTTCCCTGTTTCTCTAGCACTGATAATTGCCAATAAAATTAACCTTTGTTCTGTTACCTCTAAGTTGTAACTGGCATTCATAAGAGCATTATCTTTTACAACTAACCCGCCTTTCATTAAGACACCATTATTTTTATGTATATAAAGACACATTATATTTTTATGTGTCTTAATGCAAACTATTTGTGTCGGTATTGGTGTTTTTGAACAAACTATTTGTGTCGGTATGACAAACTATTTGTGTCGGTATGTCCTCTGAAACGCACGTATATCAATACTTTCAAGGCTCTTAAAAGCATTTAAAAGCTTTTTATATTATTAAAAGCCCAAAAAAATCAAAAACGGCATTTAAAACTGCCCTATGTTTTCGCTTCGCTCAAACTCTATTGAATCTCGCTGCGCTCGATTCCTGGGGGCAGTTTTTTTCAAAGACCGGCTAGGACGCTAAAAACAAGAATGGATTCGCTTCGCTCATAAAGCTTTATGCTCGCTTCGCTCGTCATGGAGCCAGTGGCTACAGTCGCTTTGCTCTGTAAATCTCGTTATGAAGCAACAGGGAGCT
>NZ_VPEP01000092.1:0-2099 GCF_013417035.1 Acinetobacter sp. YH16053 | reverse complement strand
TAAAACGGAATCCTCAATCTAATCCAAATGCTCAAGATATCAGGCCTGCTAATGCAGGAGCTTTATCGGAGTTATTTAAGTACGCTA
Source organism: Acinetobacter sp. YH16053 (assembly GCF_013417035.1). Lineage (NCBI taxonomy): Bacteria > Pseudomonadati > Pseudomonadota > Gammaproteobacteria > Moraxellales > Moraxellaceae > Acinetobacter > Acinetobacter sp. YH16053. The sequence continues at coordinate 2,012 of NZ_VPEP01000092.1, read as the reverse complement.
TTAAAATGACTGTTGATTTGTCTAAATCAGATAATTTTAAACGATTAGACGCACTTTTTTGTATTTTAAAAGGGAAACGTACTCTTGCTACTTTTGGAGGAATTAAAGCTATAAAAGAGCCGACAGACGAAGATTTTCAAGTACAAGGACAATTTGAAGAAGAACTTTATTTGCGTCTAGGAAACGAAGAAAGTTTATGGATTTGGCAAAAAGATGCATTCGATTGGGTTAACCAAGCAACAGGGGAAATGTTGATCGGCGAAGAACTAGAACCGGAAATTCTCCGATTGTGTCAGAAAAAAGTACGGGAGTGATTTTTTTAGCTGCGCTAAAACATTTAGGTTTTTTAGCGTTTTCAGAACAAAACAAGATTTGTTTTTTATCTCTCGAAGAGCCTACGACCAAATTTTAGAGGTACGATTAAAAATTGGTCTAGTAGGTTATACCAATGATAAAATCATATGAAATCGGAGGGGTAAAATATCCTTTGATATTTTGATATTTTGATATTTTTATACTCTGGTCTTTTGATATTTTGCACTTTTAGTCCTATGATATTTCGCATTACCAATGGAGAAAAGAATTTTCTCCATTGGTAATGCGAGAAAATAAAATCTTCACTAAACACGGTTTTATATAATAACATAGCGATTTTAAATAGTTGCAAGATGTGTTTTTGTGACACAAAAACTTCTTGCCACCAAGGTGGGGGAGGGGGCGGAACTTCCGAAAAAAAACATTATATTTGTGAGTCGATGAGGAGGTAAAGAGCTCTGCAGAGGTGCAACTCTTGAGCGCCGAAATTCGAAAACGAAACAAGAAGTCTAGAGATAACTCTGGGCTTTTTTTTTGTCTTTTCATCAGAAAAAAAGAACTTGTTTTGTTCTAAAAACGCTAAAAAACCTACCTACTTTTTTCAAAGAAAAAAGGCTTTAAAATCTAACTTTTCTATTTGTCGGTAAAAAGCCCCTAAGTCCTTTGTTTTCAAGGGTTTTACCTCATAGCCTTGATACATTAGCATAACTGCTTGGGAAATCTATTTTTCAAGTGGGTTTTTTTCCAATTTTTCAGAATGAAAAATCTAAAATTTAGCGAAGCGTAAAAAATTTTCAAGGGACGAAATAGGAATGCAATGTAACGCAGTGAAATTGTCATGACGTTTTAGCCCCTTGCTCCTAAAATGAGAGATAAAAAACAGCAATTGCTGTAAAAAAATAATGCTTGAGTAAAAACCCAAGCATTTATTTTTTGTATCTTTGATTCGATAAAAGACAAAGATGTATAATTCTTGCTTTGGAATCCGACCTCTTCAGCAAGACTAAAACGCGATATTGTATCGTCTCATTTTCTATGGGTAAAGATAATAAAAAAAGCCTTACACAAGGACAGAAACAACAAAAATACAAAGCCATAACAGACCACTTTGCAATTAATTTAGCAATGTGGAATCCCAGCTCTCCTCTAAAAAAGAGCTATGATAATACTTATCATTGCAATCGTGTTAAACATTATAACGGCGAAAAAATGACTTCAACTTACTGCAAAAATCGTTGGTGCTATACTTGTAATCGTATACGTAGTGCTATTAATATAAAACAATATGCTACTCAAATTAATGATTTTGGACAGCCGTTTTTTGTTACTCTTACAAGACCTACTTGTTCCATTGAAGAACTCCAAAGCCAAATAGAAGAAATGGAAAAAAGCTGGAGAATGCTCTATAATTCAAGCAAAGACAAGAGAGGGGATGCCTTTAAGAGTGGTGTTTTTTTAAAAGGAATTAGGACAATGGAATGTACTATTAGACCGAATGGACAATATCACTACCATATGCATATGATTGTTGATGGGTGGGCGAATGCTGAGTGGATTGTAAAAGAATGGTTAAAACGGAATCCTCAATCTAATCCAAATGCTCAAGATATCAGGCCTGCTAATGCAGGAGCTTTATCGGAGTTATTTAAGTACGCTATTAAAATGACTGTTGATTTGTCTAAATCAGATAATTTTAA
>NZ_VPEP01000091.1:0-2152 GCF_013417035.1 Acinetobacter sp. YH16053 | reverse complement strand
CCTAAGAAAGCGTAAGTTTCATGCAGAAATTTGCTCCTGGACCGAGCGTAGCGAGTAAAAAAGTTTTATGAGCGTAGCGAATTCCGAGTTTCTTTTGCTTTTTCTTAAAGTCACGCAAGTATTAACCAAAAAATTGCCCCAACGAACTGAGCGAAAGCGAAGTTCAATAGAGTTTGAGCGAAGCGAAAACCAAGGGCAATTTTTCAATTTGCTCTTTTTAAATATATTTTAAATATTTTAAATCTTTTCAGTCCCCTGTATGCCTTATACAGTAAGGGTTTTAAAGCTTAACTATGACGGATTGACTACTAACTATGACGGATTGACTACTAACTATGACGGATTGACTACTTAACTATGACGGATTGACTACTAACTATGACAAGTATATATTTGTCATATATTAAAAATTAATGGTTTTATTTTGAATAAAAATCACGTTGTAAAATCAAATCAAGTAATAGAAGCCTCATATCAATTAAGTGCCGTAGAGCAACGAATTGTCTTAGCTGCCATTTCACGGATTCCAAAAAATCAGCCTATTACAGATGATGAGCTATATCCTGTTAGTATCAATGAGTTAAGGCAATTAGGTGTACATGAAAAAACTGCATACAGAGATTTAAAGGAAGGTATTAATAGACTCTATGAACGATCTATTAACCTCAGTATTGATGACAAGTCTATAAAAATGCGATGGGTACAAGAAGTTCAATTTCTAGATAGTCAAAGTGTCATTGGTATTCGTTTTTCAAAACCAATTCTGCCTTTCATATCTAATCTAAGTAGAGAATTCACCAAATATGCCCTGTCAGACATCGCTGGAATAAATAGTGGGTACGGTATTCGTATTTATGAGCTACTTGTTCAATATCGACAAATAGGTAAGCGTGAAATTTCAGTTGAGAATTTGCGGACAATGCTTGAGCTTGGTAAAAAGTACCCTTTATTCGCAGATTTCAAGAAACGAGTAATTGATACTGCTATAGACCAAATAAACGAATGCAGCCCTTTAAATGTCACTTATGAACAGAAAAAGACTGGTCGTAAAGTTACTAGTATTATTTTTTCATTTAAAGAAAAGACTAAGAGTATTAGTCATCCGAATACAGATGTACCTAAAGAATTTTATAAACTAACAGATGCTCAAATTAATATGTTTGGAAATCAACTTTCTCGTTTACATGAACTATCACATCTAGCACAGCAAGGTGAAAGCTATGATGATTTAGCTATAACAATTAAAGATATGTTGAGAGATCCAAAACAGCAAAAACAGTTTTTACCTTATCTAAAAAACTTAGGCTTTAAACTTTGAGTTTATTGGAGAATACACTTATTGTATTCTCCAATACGTATCGTTAATACACAGTAATACAATATGAAAACAAGTACAAAATACAGTGTTAGTGATGCTGCAACACTGTATAAAAAATCTCGGGCCACACTCTACAAAGATATAAAAAACGGAGTATTAAGTCGTGATCATGATGGTTCTATCGACTTTTCAGAATTACTTCGTGTCTATGGTGAGCCTTTTGGTGGAAAACACCCAAAACGTATTGACATGTCTCCGATACAAAACCTAGATACACCTGAATACAATGATAAAACAGTGGAAGAACTCAAAAATCAGATTGAGTTTTTAAAGAAACAACTAGAAAAGGCAGAAGATAGAGAAGCAAAAGCTAATTCTCGCATCGACACACTCCTGACCCTCATTGAAATGAAACCATCCCAAGCCACTACAGCTAATAATCATCAACCTGAAACAGATATAGCGATAGATCCAAAACTAGAAACCAAACCTAAAGATGATGGATTGACTATTCCGGTTGAAAAAGAAAACAAGCGAATCCCTGTTCCTGAACACGTAGACCCAGAACCGGAAAAAAGAGGCTTCTGGAGCCGCTTCTTTAAGCCGTATGGCTGATCTGATTGTTCACCTGGGCTTATTAAACCCGTGGAACATTGGTTAAATAGTGGGCGTGGAACGTGAAGAATCGACAAAAAAGCCCAATCGGAGATGATTGGGCTTTTCACATCGACATAAGACACTGAAATTTAATGAAAAATCAAAAGCATTTCGTATAAGGTGTATTATGTTAATTTTAGAAAATCTTAAGATAATTATTAATGAGTGGCTTAATGA
>NZ_VPEP01000008.1:0-103554 GCF_013417035.1 Acinetobacter sp. YH16053 | reverse complement strand
ATTTGCTCTGCATGATGTAAATCATGCAGAGCACGTTTCGCTCGATGTTCTGGGTTATCAACGAGATCTAAAGCCCGATAATAGGTCGAAGCTGCAATCGGTAAAATTCTACAAATCGCTTCAACACTATATCGATCTTTATTGTTCTGGATAAAATCCACCATTATTTGTGTGGGCGGTCGAGCTCCGCCTGGGCGAAAAAAGCGGCTGCTTTACGTAGAATCTCATTGGCGCGTTGCAGTTCTTTATTTTCGCGTTCGAGTTGTTTGATACGTTCTTGGTCTGAAAGCTGCTGTACTTTAACTGGATTTTGTTTATCTAAATATTATTGATACCAAACACGAAGTGTTTCAGGAGTACAACCAATCTTAGGCGCAATTGCTGTGATCGCAGCCCAATTCGATGGATAATCTTTTTCGGATTCAATCAATAATTGAACCGCTCTATCTCTGATTTCAGGGGTGTATTTTACTTTTTTCATCGGGACATTCTCTCAAGAAAAGTGGTCTCCGACAAACCCAGTACGGTTCACAATCCAGTTCAGGCGGTGATCTATGACTTTCAGGATAGTCGTTCAGGCCAGCATGCTGAAGAGTTCTTGAAAGGCTGGCAGGGCTATCTAGTCTGTGATGATTACAGTGGTTATAAAGCACGTTTTAAATCAGGCCAGGTGATTGAGGTGGGGTGCATGGCCCATGCACGTCGTAAATTCCATGAACTGCATGTAACTGGGAAAAGTCAGGTCGCTGAACAGGCCTTAGTGCTGATTCAGAAACTGTATGCGATAGAAGCAAAACTCAGGAAAAAGACCGATGGTACAGCGGAAGACCGCCGCGAATACCGACAACAGCATAGTCAACCAGTGATGCAACAACTATATGAATGGCTCAACCAACATCATCTGACAGTGCCATCGAGTTCTCCCACCGCCAAGGCCATCAATTACACTCTGAAGCGTTGGCCAGCTTTAAGCCGCTATCTGGATGATGGCAATCTACCGATATGCAACAATTGGGTCGAGAATCAGATGCGTCCCTAGGCGTTGGGGCGCAAGACTGGCTGTTTGCAGGTTCGCTGCGCAGTTGTCAGCGAGCGGCAAACATCATGACGTTAATCCAGTCAGCAAAGCTGAATGGCTTGGATCCGTATGCCTATTTAAGTGATGTGCTGAAAAGGTTACCGACACACAAAGTGACCCAAATTGAAGAATTGCTGCCGCACTGCTGGAAACCTAAATCGAATTAAAAAATAGGTATGGGATTCAGCGGACGCTTACAAAGTTCTTAGCTATTTTTAAGTATAGAAAACCCGACCAGGGGAGATCGGGCTAAAAAAGAAACTACCGCACTAATTTCTGCAATAAATATAACTTAAATCACAAAAAAATAAAAATATGAGCATTCATTCACAGATCGGGCTAGTTGTCCTTCGGATCAAACCAATTTCGTTACACTCATTGTTTTGAGCATAGCAAATTCAGGCAATTACACAATTTAATTTACATTCTCCAATACTTAGTTGCGAACCACATTTAAGAAATATAAATGCCGCTCATATTGTTCCAAAATGTCTTGAAGTAAGTCTTCTTGTGTCCATTCCATCACATTGTAGTTTTTACCACCTTCTCGTAAAAACACTTCAGCAATATAAGACTGCTGAGTATCTTCATTTTGATCTTGAAGCATAAAGCTTGGAGGGAGAGTTTTACTTACAGCTACTTGGTAAATAAAATTAATTTCATCATGATGATTGACTTTGAATAGTAAGCCTTGATCACTTTCGACAATAGATACATTCAGTTGGCGACGTTGAAATTCACGCTTTAAATTCTGAAATGCTTGACGTACATCCTGTTTAATATAGGCTTTGACTTCGGATTCACTGTGAGGCGAATGCATAATTAAACTTAAACGCTGTTGCCAGCTTCTTGGATTATGTATAGCGCGTGGTGTGATTCGAGCACTTTGTAAAGCTTGCATCTTAGTCACATCTAAACGTAAGGCTTTGATGAGTCCGATGCACAATAGCAGCATAATAAAAGTGAACGGTAGGGCACTCATAATAACTGCAGACTGCAAAGCTTCTAAGCCACCTGCAATCAATAAAATAATAGAGAGCACAGCAATAGTTGCTGTCCAAAACAGTCGTTGCCACGCAGGAGAATGTTCTGTTTTTGCTGTTAAATAATCGGTGATTAAAGACCCAGAATCTGCAGAAGTCACAAAGAATAGAAAAACTAAAACCGTTGCAAGTAAGCTAGAAGCCCCAGAAAATGGCAAGTGCTTTAAAAACTCAAATAAGGCAACAGAAGAGTCTTTTTCTACAGCAGCAACTAAACCTCCCTGATTTTCAAAAAGAATACTAAATAGCGCGGCATTACCCATAAAACCCATCCATACCAAAGTGAAACCTGTGGGAATGAGTAATACCCCTACAATAAATTCACGGATGGTGCGTCCACGGGAGACACGAGCGATAAACATACCAACGAATGGCGACCATGAAATCCACCAAGCCCAATACATGATGGTCCATCCACCAATCCAGCCTGTAGGCTGATAAGCATACAGATTAAAGGTCATTGCAAATAAATTGGAAACGTATTGACCAATGTTCTGAATGGTGGTTTGTAAAATATAAATACTCGAACTGGCGAAAAATACAAATGCGAGCAGTATTACGGCCAAAATGATATTTAGTTCAGAAAGTCGTTTAATGCCCTTATCAAGACCAAGAAAAACTGAAAATGATGCGAGTGCACTGACTAAGATAATTAAGATAACTTGGGTTTGAATACTATTTTCAAAATCAAATAGATAATTTAGCCCAGAGCTAATTTGAGTTACACCAAAACCTAAAGTGGTTGCGATACCGAATATTGTGCCTATAGTTGCAAAAGTATCAATTCCATCGCCAATAGGGCCATAAATTCGCTTGCCAATAATTGGATATAAGCCTGAACGCACCTTTAAAGGTAAGTTATGTCTAAAAGAGAAATAAGCAAGACTTAATCCCACTAAAGCGTAAATAGCCCAGGCATGCAATCCCCAGTGGAAAAAAGTAATACGCATGGACTGTTGGGCAGATTGGATGGTTTCGGGTGTTCCAGTCGGTGGGCTAACATAGTGCATAACGGGTTCGGCCACACCAAAGAACATTAAGCCAATACCCATTCCTGCGGTAAATAACATGGCAAACCAAGAACTATTTTTATATTCAGGTTCGCTATGATCTGGACCTAATTTAATACGCCCCATTTTAGACAAGGCGATACAGGTAAGCGCGATCAGAAAAATGGCGACAGCAAGTACATAAAACCAACTAAATGAGGCTGTGATCCATTGGTTTAACTGATTGGTGAGCAAGTTAAAAGCATATGGTGTAAATATCACTAATGCTAAAAAAACAGAAATAATAATCACGGTGCTAAAAAATACATTTGGATTGACGTTATCAAACCAAGATGCTTTTTTGGAAGGCATAATTCCCCCGTATTTTGTCGTAGTTTGGTGCGTGTAGATAAAAGCAAAAATTTCACATTGAGTGAAAAGATAGGAAATCAATCCCTTGATGAGTGTGCTTGGTACAGAATTATCGGCAGAACAACTGATTTTTAATTATATCATTGGATTTACCTTTTAGTAAAACCTAGGGTGTAAAAATGCATTTCAGTATTTTATATACGGTAAATTTTTAGTTAGGAAAAGTGTGGCTAGTAAATCGATGGCTATTCATAGCTTATAAGGCTAATAATTCTCTAGCATAATCTGAAAAATCAACTAGCCTCACAGAGGCTTTGTTGCATAAATATGTAAGCATCTGATTTAAATAAATTTAATTTTGGATCAAAAAACAATCAAAACTTTAAAATCATATAATTATGAAATCTTTGTGCAACAAAGCCTTCGTAAACTAGAAAAAATCACAAAAAATTCATGATTGTACTGTTATTCTTTTAGTTAAATTAAAGTCGATAAAGCTTATTCACGCTTCATGATGATTAAAAACGAGAATAGTATGAATCAATTTTCTGAACAAGACGTATCCAGAATTATAGAAATGGCTTGGGAAGATCGAACTCCTTTTGAAGCTATTTTATGTGAGTATGGTTTAAATGAAGCGGCGGTGATCAGCTTGATGCGGCAAAATATGAAAGCATCGAGTTTTAAAATGTGGCGTGAACGCGTCACCGGCCGAAAAACCAAACATCTGCAACTGCGTTCACCCGACGTGATACGGGCCTATTGTTCACGGCAATACAAGCGTTTCTAAGCGTTTGACTTTGACCGTTGTCTGGACTCACGTTTACATCGTTCAGAACAGTATCTGACTTCCTCCCAGCAGCGTTGCCATTTTTTGCGCCAAGTAAAAGGACGCAAACAGTGCATACAGATTTTTTCAGGAAGATGCTGTTTTTTCATGGTTTATAACTCATCAATCCGGCTAAGAAGTTGCTGGGCATGGCTGATGATCTGCGGCCGATCTTTAAGCTTGTCCAGCTGTCGATAGATCATGCCCATACGTGGATGAGTACGGAATGTCGCTTCATGCCGGATCATGAAATACCAGTACAGGCTGTTGAAAGGACAGCTGTCTGGTTCGGTACGGGTTTTGACATTGTAGCTACAGTGCTTACAGTAATCCGACATCTTATGGATGTAATTGCCCGAAGCGGCATAGGGTTTGCTGGCCATCAAGCCACCATCGGCATGCATTACCATGCCCAAGGTGTTCGGTAGTTCTACCCATTCATAGGCATCGGCATAGACTGCCAAATACCACTCGCTGATCTGCTGCGGGTCTACACCAGTTAATAAGGCAAAATTTCCAGTCACCATCAAACGCTGGATATGATGTGCATAGGCATGCTGAAAAGTATTACGGAAACACTCAGCCATACAGTTCATCCGAGTACGTCTAGTCCAGTAAAATTGTGGCAATGGTGCTGAGTGCTGCAGTGCATTGCGGCTGGCATATTCTGGCATGTACAGCCAGTAAATTCCGCGAACATATTCGCGCCAGCCTAGAATCTGTCGGATAAAACCTTCCACTGCATTCAGTGGTGCATGACCGTCATAGTAGGCAGCTTCTGCCGCATCACAGACTTCTTTGGGCAGTAACAGACCACAATTTAGATAAGGCGAGAGCAGGCTGTGAAACAGCATGTCTGCACCCTGAACCATGGCATCCTGATAATCTCCAAAATGCGGCAAACTGTGGGTAATGAAATGCTCCAGTGCAAGCAGAGCATTGCTACGTGTGGTGGCCCAGCGGAAGTTGTCAAGGCTGCCAGCGTGAAGCGGAAACTCGCGCTCAACCATTTGCATTACATCCAGATCAATCTGATCGCGTTCAAAATGAAGTGTTGGAGGCAATGGTGGAGTGCCTGACCATGTCTTGCGATTGGCGCTGTCATAGTTCCACTGTTGTCCAAGCGGCTGCTGTCTCTGCATCAAATAACCAGTCTGTTTACGCATTTCCCGGTAAAAATATTCCATGCGCAACGTCTGGTAGCGGCTGGCCCAGTGCCGGAACTGCTCCGGGCTACAGAAAAAACGATCGTCATCCAGACACTGTACCGGCAGTTGCAGCTGCTGGCTCCAGTGCTTTTCAATCTGCTGCTGCAGGCGGTATTCCCCGCATCGGGTCATTACCAATTCTGTGACGGGGAACAGCAGTTGCTGTGCCTGTACGAAATCCAGCAGGCTACGAATCGGACTGCCGTACTGAAAAGCATGGTAACGTACACGCCAGCCTTCCGCTTTGAGCTCTTTGGCAAAATGCCGCATTGCGCTAAAAATCAGGGCAATTTTCTGCGGATGATGGGCGACATAAGTCGCTTCCTCAACCACTTCGGCCATCAGGATCACATCCCGGGTACGGTCCAGCGCTTTAAGCGTAGCGAGCTGATGATGAAGCTGGTCACCTAAAATTAAACCGAAACGCATAGCCCTTCCAGACCCGATCAAAGATAGTCTAGTGTAAAGCCAGACAGTTCAATTTTTTGTGAAAACACAGATCAGTCCGCATGTTCAGTAAATTCAACCCGACCAGATGATCTGCTGACATTGCACATGAATCATGATTGCTACAATAACAGAGTGTTCATCTCTATAATGCTACAGCCAGTTAATGAAACTCGCTTCGCATTATTCCTGAAGACATAATTGTTGTGAAAATTATGTGATTTTAATCAAAAAGATACAAATTATTATGGTTGTAATTCAGGCAGCGTGCGCTTAGTATCTAAAGAGAAGTTACTCTATGTAAGCTTCCTTAGTTTTGTCCCATACACCCCCATGTATGGGATTTTTTTAATCAGTGGATGTCATGAGTATGCATTCAAAAGCGTATATTTTTAGACAGCAGCAATTACTGGTGGATGAGCATTTTCAGTTGCCGCAGGTAGAAAAACTGCAGCACGACTTGGATCTGTCGGAAAATGGCCAAGTCATTGCACGGGATCTAAAAGAAAATGAATTAGTACCTGAAGGCTATCAACTAGTCCCGATCCGGCAATTGGTGCAGGTCTGGAGCAGGCCACAGTTTGAACAAGCCAGTCGCGCTGTGCAGTTGCTAGAGTGGCGCCGTAATCACCGCTTTTGCAGTAAATGTGGCCACCCGACCCAGCAGCACGTCAGTCACTATGCTATGGTCTGCCCATCCTGTGGTTATAACCAGTATCCGCGTGTGAATCCTTGTGTGATCACTATCATTACCCGAGGTACAGATGAAATTCTGCTGGCAAAAAATGCTCGTAACAAAACCCAGATGTACAGCCTGATTGCCGGATTTGTCGAAGTGGGCGAAACCCTGGAGGAGGCGGTACGCCGTGAGACGATGGAAGAAGTGGGACTACAAATCAAAAATATTCAATATCTAGCCAGTCAGCCGTGGCCGTTTCCCAGCAATTTGATGATGGCCTTCAGGGCAGAATATCATGCAGGCGAGATTCAGATTCAGGAAAATGAACTCAGCGATGCGCAGTTTTTTAAGTTTGATCAGTTACCCGAGATTCCGTTCAAGGGCAGTATCGCCTATGCCATGATTCAGCATGTGATGCATGGCACACCTGTTGCCGATGACAGCAAAGAATGGCTTTGAATTAACTAGTCTGGTTTGACTGCTTAAATTAAGAAAAGAATCAGGAGGTTTATTTTCGATCGGTGTAATTCCCGAGAACCTGAATTTTCTAATGTTGAAGACTTAATTATTTTTTAGCGGATAAACGAATGGCATCTCAACAAAAACTGAATCGCAGCATCTAATCTTCACGCTTTGTTCACATCCAGCTGGGTTATGCTAATCCTGAAATTAAACAAGGCTTAAAAATGAAGATGCTATTCAAGTCGGTTTTCGCAGTTACAGCGCTGGCCATCATCAGCTTAAGCTTTACTGCCCGAGCTGAAACGGTTGCCCCTCAGGCAGTCTATCAGGTGGATATCTGGCAGTATGCGGGTAAATGGTATGAAATTGCGCATTTACCGATGTATTTTCAGCGTAAATGTGTCTCGGATATCTCGGCACAATACACTGTCAATGCCGATCAGACCATGGGCGTCTTAAATAGCTGCCGGATTGAAAATGGTGAAATGATCAGCTCTGAAGGGGTAGCCTATCCGCAAAATCAGGGCAACAGCAAACTGAAGGTCAGCTTTTTGCCGCCAGGTTTAAGATGGATTCCGTTTACCAAAGGGCATTACTGGGTATTACGCGTGGATCCAGAATATAAAGTGGCGCTGGTCGGTGGACCGAGTACCAAATACCTGTGGATTTTATCGCGCGAACCGCAACTGGATGAAGCCACCTATGAGTCCTATCTGGATACAGCAAAATATTATGGTTATGACATCACAAAACTGATCAAATTGCCGCATTAATCTGTTACCCTTTTGCCGAACTCATTAGTCTCTCTACAGTTCGGCTTTTTTTTATTTCACTTCACATAAAATTCATATCTGACTGATTAGACTCATCAAATAGAATAAAGACAACCGCTTAAAAGTAGGATGAGTCCATGTTGAAAAGCCTGATGCGATGGATAGACAGCTGGTCCATACACACATCGCCTGAAACGCTGACCGCTGAAAATAGTAAAATTCAGTGGTTCAGAATTTTACCCTTTATTCTACTGCATCTGGCCTGTCTGGCAGTATTCTGGGTGGGGGTATCGTGGTTTGCACTGGGTTTCATGCTCGCATTCTACCTAATCCGCATGTTTTCCATTACGGCCTTTTTTCATCGCTATCTGTCACATAAAACTTTTCAGACTTCGCGTCCGGTGCAATTCCTGTTTGTGTTAATTGGAACTATGAGTGCACAGCGTGGTCCGCTATGGTGGGCGGCCCATCACCGTTATCACCACCGCTATACCGATACACTACAAGATCCACACTCCTCAACACATGGTTTTTGGTACAGCCATGTCGGCTGGTTTTTAAATGAATATAATTTTGCCACGCGTAAAGAAGTGATCAAGGACTGGCTGAAATATCCGGAACTGATCTGGCTGGACCGCTTCAGTTTAATTGTGGTGCTGCTGACCGCGGGAGGAATTTATGCACTCGGGGAGTGGGTGGCCATCACCTGGCCGCAATTTGGTACATCAGGCCTGCAATTGCTAGTCTGGGGCTTTGTGGTCTCCACCGTGTTACTGATCCATGCCACTTTGTGTATTAACTCACTGGCGCATCATTACGGCAGCCGTGATTTTGACACTGAAGATCACAGCCGCAACAACTTATTCCTGTCGATCATTACCTTAGGCGAGGGCTGGCACAACAATCACCATTATTATGCCGGCAGTACCCGGCAGGGTTTTTACTGGTGGCAGATTGATGTGACCTATTACCTGCTGAAACTCATGTCTTTGTTCGGGCTGGTCTGGGGACTCAAGCCGATTCCGGCACGGGTCTACGACGTCAGTAAAATTGCCCAAGCTCGAAAACAGAAAAAAGCTGCCAAGAAGGGCACTCCGACTATTCATTCAAAGGAATCACCATGAAAATTGCAATTATTGGTTCAGGTATTTCTGGTCTGTACGCTGCCTGGAAACTCAGCAAAGCGCATGAAGTCACAGTCTTTGAAAAGAATAACTACTTTGGTGGTCATACCGATACCCATCAGCTGAATATCGATGGTGAACAGGTTGCGGTAGACAGTGGCTTTATTGTCTTTAATGAGCATAACTATCCGCTGTTCTGCGCCATGCTAAAAGAACTTGGGATTCAATCGCAAAGCAGTGACATGGGCTTTTCGGTGAATAATCAGGTCAGTGGCTTACAGTACAATCCTTCAAAAAAATTCTCGTTATTGTTCCGACCTCAAAACTTTTTTAATGCAGATTTTCGCGCGATGTTGTCGGATCTGTTCCGCTTCTATGCCGCCAATAAAGATCTGGATGTGGAGCATGTCGATGCACAGCTCAGTATTGATGAGTATTTAAATCAACATGGTTATAGCGATGCCTTCCGTCATGAACATCTCTATCCGATGTGTGGAGCGCTGTGGTCCTGCCCGGTGGAACAGGCCGGACAGATTCCGTATAAGTTTGTGGTGAGCTTTTTCCAGCATCATCGCATGTTGCAGCTCAAAGACCGTCCTTTATGGCTGACGGTCAAGGGTGGGTCAGCTCGCTACGTTCGTGCCATTCAAGCCCAGTGCAATATCACCTTCCGTAAAACTGCTGTGCATCAGGTGTCTCGCAGCGCCAATGATGTACTGATTGAAACCCAACAAGGTAGCGAGCGTTTTGACTGGGTGATTTTCGCCAACCACGCCGATGACAGCCTGGAACTGCTGAAAGACCCGACCGCGCAGGAGCTGGACGTGCTAGGCAAGTTCCGCTATCAGGATAACCGCATGGTGGTACATTCCGATACCTCTATCATGCCCAAATCCCGTCGCCAGTGGGCCAGCTGGCATGTACACGTCACGCCGACTCAGGCCACTGAACAGACGCCATTCCAGCACAGTGGCACACATTATGGCTTTAGCTACTGGATGAACCAGTTGCAGAACCTGAACTGCAAAACCCAAGTCTTTGCCACCCTGAATCCTAATTTTGCCCTGAATCCGAAAAAAGTCTGGGTAGAACGACATTACCGTCATCCAGTGTTTGATGCCCCGGCGATTGAAGCACAGCAACGCTGGGTCGAGGTCAACGGCCAAAACCGCACTTCATACTGTGGTGCTTACTGGGGCTGGGGCTTTCATGAGGATGGGGCGCGTAGCGCATCATGGGTAGTCGATCAGCTATTGAAACAGGCCGAACAGGCCGCCTAGGAGCACATGATGCAGATGTATCCACTGGCGATTGCCTCTGCCGAAATCCGGCACCGACGTTATTTGCCCAAAGCCCATGCTTTTGAGACCCAGCTAACCTATCTATGGTTTGATCCGGATCAGCTCGCGACCTTTACCGGTAAATCCTGGCTCTGGTCTTCCAGCCGCTGGAATTTTCTGACCCTGGATGAGCGCGATTTTCTGAGCATGGAATGTGGTTCAATCCGGCAGAAAGTTGCACGCCTGCTAATCAAGCGGGAAAACTATCTGTTACCGCATGCCGCTTCCATCCGGGTGCTGGCCTTGCCGCGCACACTGGGTTTCCGTTTCAATTCCGTAGTGTTTTATCTGGTCTTTAGTGCCACCGACCAGTTGCTCTTTGTGCTGAGTGAAATCACCAACACACCGTGGAATGAACGACAGGTCTACATTCACGACTGCCGGAACAATGCAGACGAACATGCGCCGTACCAGAGTCACCAGTTTGACTTTAAAAAGGCCTTTCATGTGTCGCCGTTCATGCCGATGGGGCTGGATTATCGCTGGCGCTTCAGCTTTTCGGATCGGCAGAACGTGATTCATATGCAGCTGTTTGAGCAGGGAATCTTGCAATTCGATGCCACCCTGAAATTTTCCTTGCAGGCCATCACGGTTCCTTCACAGCAGCATCGCTATGCTGTAATGAAAGTTCTTGAACCCTTCAGGATGGTCAGCGGAATTTATCTGCACGCCTTTCGTTTATGGAAAAAGAAAGTTCCATTTTACCGACATCCTAAAAAAGAAAAAGGAAACACATTGCGATGAAGACACTATTCATGGGAGAGCAAAGCACACTGCCGGTGGTACTGCGCCACCTGCTGAAATTACGCCATGGTCAGCTGATTTTTAAAGGCGTCTGGAACGGGGCTGTCGGGGAAAATAGCGATTTACAGGCGGTGATACAGGTGCATGATGTTCGTCTGATGGATCTGCTGTTCCGTAATGGTGTACTGGGTGCTGCCGAAGGTTTTATCCGTGGCTACTGGAGCAGTGAAGATCTGGTCGATGTGATCCGCATTTTGGCACGTAACCGCGATGTGCTGGACCAGATGAATCAGAATGCAGTGGCCAAAGCCAGCCAGTTACTGTTAAAGGTCTGGTATAAATCGCGCAAGAATTCGATTGATGGCAGCCGCAAAAATATTGCCGAGCATTATGACCTGAGCAATGACTTTTTCAAGCTGTTCCTAGATTCCAGCATGATGTATTCCAGTGCGGTGTTTAAAGAGCCGGGCATGACCCTGGAACAGGCTTCGGATTATAAAAAAGAACTGATTTGCCAGAAACTGCAACTCAAACCGATGGATCATTTGGTTGAAATTGGCAGCGGCTGGGGCGGTTTTGCCATTTATGCGGCTCAGCATTATGGCTGTAGGGTGACTACCATTACCATTTCCAAAGCTCAGTACGATGAAGCACTCGCCCGAGTTGCTGAAGCAGGGCTGTCTCATCGGGTGTCTGTACAGCTTCAGGACTACCGTTTACTCGAGGGTAAATACGACAAATTGGTGTCCATTGAAATGATTGAAGCAGTTGGTGAGCAATATTTATCAACTTATTTCCGAAAATGCCGCGAGCTCCTCAAGCCGAATGGTCTGGCCTTGATACAGGCGATTACGATTGAAGATGCACGCTATATTAAAGCTTTAAATACGGTGGATTACATCAAGCGTTATATTTTCCCCGGTAGTTTTATTCCATGTATCAGTGTTATGACGCAAACGGCTTCTGAGCAAAAACTTCGTCTCAAACATCTGGAAGATATTGGTCAAAGCTATGCACAAACCCTGAAGTGTTGGCGTCAGCGTTTCTTGCAGCAGCATGATCAGGTACTTGGGCTTGGCTTTGATGAGCGTTTTATCCGCATGTGGGATTTTTATCTGTGTTATTGCGAAGGTGGCTTCCGCGAAGGCGTGATCAGTGATGTACATCTGCTGTTCGAAGCCAGTGCCTACTAAGCCAAGATAAAGCAGGAGGGCTGACATGCTGCTGAATTTACTGGTGCTGAATGTCTTCATTATGCTGTGTAGCTGGCTGCTGGTGACCTATAACCAGCGTGCCGGACTGGTCGATGTAGCGTGGAGTTTCAGTATTGCACTCAATGTGATTATTGCCGCTTGGGCGATTGACAGTGCACCGATGTTGGTTCGCTTATTTCTGGGACTGGCGAGTGGGATCTGGTTTTCACGGCTGACTTGGCATCTGTTACGGCGCTATGCCAGTGAAACCCAAGAAGACACGCGTTATGCCAACATGCGCCGAGCGATGGGGGAGTATCAGCATCTTGGTTTTCTGGTGTTTTTTATATTTCAGGCAGGATTGGCTCTACTGTTTTCTTACCCAATGCTGAAGCTGTTAAGTATCTCGACCGAGCAATGGAATGACTGGACTTTGGTCACTGTGATTGTGGCGGGCATGATCATGCTATCCGCTTTGATAGGCGAAAGCACTGCCGATCAGCAACTTTACCGTTTTAAGCTAGATCCACAGAATCAAGGTAAAACCATGGATCAGGGTTTGTGGAAATATTCGCGCCATCCCAATTATTTCTTTGAATGGCTGCACTGGTTTGCCTATCCGGTCCTTGGTCTGGCAGCAGGTGCCTATGGATTATGGATTTATCCGCTGCTGATGTGGCTGTTTCTGTACTACATCACCGGGATTCCCTTTAGTGAACAACAGGCGCTGGCACATCGCGGCGACAACTATAAAGACTATCAACGACGAACTTCAATGTTTATTCCGTGGCCACCCAAACAGTAGGTAAATACATGGACTTTATGATTCAACAATCTTTAAAACTGGTCGAAAGCGGCAAGCTGCCCGATTCGGTCATTCGCGCCGGCATTCGCAGCCTAAGCAAAAAACGTCTGGCACAGGAAGGACGCTTTGACCCGGCACTGGCAGCCCGGCGCTATATGGATGTGCTGCATATGCTGAAAAACAGCGAGATTGCCATCGAGACCGACAAGGCCAATGAACAGCACTATGAACTGCCCACCGCATTTTTCCAGGCAGTACTGGGCAAGCGTCTGAAATACAGTGCCAGCCTGTTTGAACATACTCATACCACGCTGGATCAGGCGGAAGAAGCGGCACTGGCCAGCTATTGCCAGCGTGCACAGTTAAAAGATGGACAGGATATTCTGGAAATTGGCTGTGGCTGGGGATCTTTGAGTCTGTATATGGCCGAGCATTATCCCAAGGCCCGTATCACGGTGGTGTCGAATTCCTCGACCCAGCGCCAGTATATTCAGGAACAGGCGCGTCTGAAAAAACTGCAGAACCTGACGGTGATCACCTGCGACGTCAATGTGCTGCAACTGGAACCCGCGTCCTTTGACCGCGTGGTTTCGGTGGAAATGTTTGAACACGTACGTAATTACCAGAAACTGTTTGAAAATATCAGCAGCTGGCTGAAAGCGGATGGTCTGCTCTGGTGCCATATTTTCTGTCACCGTTTCCTGCATTATCCGTTTGAAGTGAAAAATGAATTCGACTGGATGTCGAAATATTTCTTTAGTGGCGGACTGATGCCGGCAGCGTCGACCTTTCTACATTTCCAGCAGCATTTGCAATTAGAGCAGCACTGGCAATGGGCGGGTACGCAGTATGAACGTACCGCAAATGCTTGGCTAGAAAATATGGATGCTAAACAGGCCGAGCTAAAGCCCTTGTTTGAAATAACTTATGGCGCGGATGCCGCAATCTGGTGGCAACGCTGGCGAATTTTCTTTATGGCCTGTGCCGAGCTGTTCGGTTATGAGCATGGACGCGAGTGGGTGATCGGTCACTTTCTGTTTAAAAAGAAAACCGTATAATTGAATGGCGAATCGGATGGGGTAGCGGGGAATGCACCAATGTTAAAGCTGTTCAGGGACAAACACGATCATCCTCTGGGTGAGGTGTTTAACCGCTATTACTGGCTGCAAATCGGATTCATTGCCTTGTCTGTGGTGATTGGGATTGGCTTCAGTGCCTGGGTGATTAAAGGTTCCCTGCTCAGAACTGCGCTAGAACAGGAAATGTCACACTACTGGCAGCGGCTGGAACGTAATCCGGCTGCTGAACTGCCCGACACCAAAAACTTGTATGGTTATCGCTGGAGTGATGTACCGCCAGTCCAATTTCGCCACATACAGCTTGAGCAAGGGGTGAATCGGCATTTTGTCGATGGCAAGGAGCGCATGACCGTTTATGGTGAAAAAGACGGGCAGCATGTGCTGTTGGTGTTTGGCGAAAGCAACGTCAACAAGCTGGTGTGGCTGTTTGGTCTGGCACCGCTGATGGTCAGCCTGTTTGTGCTATATAGTGTGCTGTGGTGGTGGAACCGTCGGGCCCGACGTTATTTTTCCCCGATTACCCGGTTGGCCAATGCGCTGGAACATATCGACTGGGAACATCAGAAAAATCAGGCTTCGCCTTTTCAGGACATCCGCACCGACTCCAATCTGGAAGCTGAATACCTCAAGCAGGCGCTGGAAAAATATCATCAGGTATTAAGCGAATTTATTCAGCGTGAGCGTGAATTTACCGGAGATGTTAGCCATGAGCTGCGCACGCCACTGACCATTTTAAAAGGCAATGTGCAGCTGTGTCAGGCACGCTATGGCGACAACAAGTCCTTTACCCGCCTGCATAACACCATTGAAGACATGCAGCTGCTGGTCGATACCTTGCTGGCCATTGCCCGCAATACCACCAATACTTTAACTGCTGAACCGACCATGCTTTCAGAATGTCTGGACAATCTGGTGCAGGATCTAGAGAGTGTCAGTCATAACAAAGGCATGCAGATTGACCTGCAAAAAGACCTCGATGAACAGCCGCGTAAACTTTATCCATCCATGACCAAAATGGTGTTTGGCAATATTCTGCGCAATGCGCTGAACTATTCACAGGGCACAGAAATTGATGTGATTCTGGAAAAAAATAAAGTGCTGATTGCTGACAATGGGGTCGGCATGCCTTTACCTAACAATTCTAAAGTTCAGGAACTGTCTGGTCAGCAGCTAAAACTGGAAATCAAAGGGCATGGCATTGGATTACAATTGGTGCAAAAGCTATGCAAACAGCTAGGTTGGCGTGTGGAGCTGTTTGACAGGCAATATTATCTTGACACTCATCAGAATGTTGAATTAGCAATCACCACTGGACTGATTGTCGTTGTGTACCTAAATTAGGCTTCATCTTCGAAAGCAATCTTTAAACCAATCCCAGATATGGTGTGAATCAGCTTATGTTCAAAGGGTTTATCGACCATTTTGCGTAAATTATAGATATGACTGCGCAGAGCATCACTTTCTGGCTCTTCATCACCCCAAAGCTCCATCATAATTTCCTGTTTGGTCAGTACTTTAGGAGAATGACGCATCAGTAGCTTCAAAAGTTTAAACTGAATCGGAGGCAATTCAATGTTCTGCCCAGCTCGAGTTAGCTGTTGTGTTGCTGGGTCCAAAATTAGGTCATGAATTTGCAGACGACTGCTAGATACTTCACCCAGGGAACGTTTGATCAGGGCCTTGACCCGAACCACTAGCTCGTTAAAGTCAAAGGGCTTGACCAGATAATCATCCGTGCCGGAATTGAAGCCTTTAAGTTTGTCATCCAAGGTATCCCGAGCGGTAAGCATCAAGACAGGTAAGTCCAACCCCTCTTCATTGCGTAACCACTCGCACAATTCATAACCAGAACCATCAGGCAAATTAATGTCTAGTAGCAAGATATGGTAGCGTTGCTGTTTCAGTAATTGTCTAGCAGCACTCAGATTGCGGGCGTGATCGACCACAAAGCCATGTTCTTCAAGAAACTCGCATAGGGTAGAGGCCAGTTCATAATGGTCTTCAACCATCAGGATAAAATGTTTCGACATAGCGGCAGACACTAATTTAATAATTGCTGTTTTAATTTAGCACTAAATGGCTGGGGACCAAGCCATATATTAAAATATTGCTGGGCTAGCGGATGCTGCAGCTGCCCTAAATTTTTCCGGTTGAGGGATAAACTTAGGGTTTGCGTGGCATGGCTGTATTTCAAGCGGTACAGATCACCTGATCTGACCGGACGATACAAATCGGTGATTGGGTTGAATAGAGCATGTATTTTTGCGTCTTTAACATTACGTTTCAGTAAATGTGTGGCCGCACGCTTAAATGCCCATTCCGGAATATTCTGGGTATAGGAAAAGTCCATCTGTATATTTTGTTTTTCCCAGGACTGGCTACAGTTTTGGGCAAAATAACTGGCCATACCGACCTGTTTTTGACCCACCATCAGCGGACCATTGCCGCATTGATTCAGGCTTTGTGCCTGTGCCCATGGACAGAAGCTACATCCCATCACTAACGCTGTACTAATCGCTATTTTTTGAAAGGCAGTAGCCATGAGTAGACCCCTCCAACATAAGGCAGGGAACGGTACAGGCCATTCGCAGGGTCCCAGAAATCCTGCTGGAAAATAATCTTGTTGTTTTCGTTGATCTTGATTTCACTGATACCGTAAGAGTCCATACTGCGGGTCGTGCCGAACAATTTAAAATCATAGGCCATATGCCAGTGCACATAGGCAGAGTCCTGATGATAAGAAGCGTTTAACAGCTTGACGCTGACCTTGCTGACCCGTTTGTTCATGCCTTGAAAGTGCTCGAGTAGATTTTGACGGGATGAAAATTGCGATAGCGTATCGTTAATAAACAGCTGGTCGGCATACAGTGCTCCAGCATTTTCAACGAATTCAGGTGTGCCCAAGGTATTAAAGGCTGAGGTAAAGCGGAGGCCGATATCCTGAGCTTTAGCCTGATCCAGCGCTATCCCCTGAATACCATTTCTGGATTGGGCGTAATCGGTTGAATAACTGGGGATACTTTTACATCCGGCTAACAACAGAAGCGGCAAGGATAAGGCTGTAGCAATTAGTGTTTTTACAAGTCTCATCATCAGTGTCCGTATGAAGTGTATGTTTATACCTTAGGCAGCACAGCGTGAATAGAATGTGAAATAGACGTTATAGATGAGCAATTGAATAGAATTTTTCAAATCAAAGATTAAATGTTTAACTTTTTTCTTCGGCCATTAACCAATTAATGATATTCATAACATCACGATTTTCATTATTTTTTCTGACCATTGCATAAAAATTATAGTCACAATAGATAAAACCAAAAGGGGCAATGATCTTTCCATTTAACATTTCTTTTTCTACTAGAATTTGAGGTGCTATGGCAATTCCTAACCCAGACACGGCAGCTTCTATCATTAAATTCAGACTATCAAAATAACGGTCATTGGATTTTGGGCAAAAGCTTATTTGAAACTGATCAAACCATGTATGCCATGCACTTTTATTTGAGTGGGTATGAAGTAATGGATAGTTTAAAAGATCATTTACGGAATGAAGAGGATTTATTTCACGATTACAAATAGGACCCATGTTATCGGGAAATAACAGATATTTATTCAAAAAGTTGGGAAGTAGATGATGCTCACTGACGCTATTGATAAATATGTCAACCTTCTCTTTTTCTAACAATTTTAAGTCATTACATGTCATTAATTTGATATGGATATTGGGATAAATGACTTCGAGCTTTTCTAATCGAGGAATCAGCCAATTTGCCATAAAACTATGAGAAGCGCCTATGACAACTTCTACTTCTGAAGTTTTATTTGTTAACTCAAAGACGCATTGTTCTAAACGATTAAAAAGCTCCATACAAACGAGCGATAATTCTTCGGCATCCGCCGTCAGAGAGATGGTCGAGGAATGTCGAATAAACAATTTTTTATCCAACCATTCTTCTAACTGCTTTATTTGATGGCTAATCGCACTATGGGTGACACATAATTCTTCGGCAGCTAAGCTGAAACTTTTATTTCTGGCGACAGCTTCGAAAGCTTTTAAAGCATTAAGAGGAGGTAATGTTCTGCGTTTCATGTTGTAAAATTTTCTAACACCATAAGCTCAAAATATATCAATTATCATCAAAATGAAAATATTTTAAGATCGAACAAGTTTTGATAGTAAAAGAGATATGAGATGACAACCCCTTATACAGGTAATGGTCCTGATGACTTGGGATTTTTTGGTAAATTTGGTGGATGTTACATGACAGAGAGCTTAATGCCAGCACTTCAAGAATTAGAGCAAGCCTTTAATACTGTTCGGCACAAACCTGAATTTTGGGCTGAATATCAGCAGATTTTAACGGACTTTGTTGGTCGTCCTAGTCCTCTTTTTTATGCAAAAAACCTAACAGCTTATGCAGGCGGCGCTCGAATATATTTCAAGCGAGAAGATTTAAACCATACGGGTGCGCATAAGATCAATAATTGTGTAGGGCAAATCTTATTAGCCAAATTTATGGGCAAAACCAGAATCATTGCAGAAACGGGTGCTGGGCAACATGGTGTTGCAACAGCAACGGTTTGCGCGCTGTTTAAGATGAAATGTACCATTTTTATGGGAGAAACAGATATTCAGCGCCAACAAATGAATGTTGAACGTATGAAATTACTCGGTGCTGAAGTCAGAAGTGTTCAAAAAGGTCGTGGGACTTTAAAAGATGCCATGAATGAAGCATTACGTGACTGGATTCGTCATGTGGATACAACCTATTACCTGTTGGGTACTGGCGCAGGCCCTCACCCATATCCGACGATGGTCAGAGAATTTCAGAAAATTATTGGTTTAGAAGCCAGAAACCAAATCCTGCTCAAAGAAAATAAACTGCCTGATGCTCTAGTTGCTTGCGTTGGTGGGGGATCAAATGCACTAGGGTTGATGCATCCTTTTCTAGAAGACCTGAATGTCAAAATGTTTGGCGTTGAGGCAGGTGGAAAAGGAATAAATAGCGATGAACATGCCGCCTCTATTTGCAAAGGCCAAGTCGGTGTGCTGCATGGCAATTTAACCTATTTATTACAAGATTCAGATAGGCAGATTTTAGATGGACACTCTATATCAGCTGGCTTAGATTATCCTGGTGTTGGTCCTGAGCATGGCATTCTGTTTGAAACAGGACGTGTGACATACACGGCTATAACCGATCAAGAAGCCGTAAATGCATTTCAGCTTTTAAGCCAACAGGAGGGCATTATTCCTGCTCTTGAAAGTTCCCATGCGATTGCATATGCGATTCAACTTGCTCAAGAAATGCAACCAGAACAGATCATTATTGTCAATTTAAGTGGCAGAGGAGACAAAGACTTAAACACGGTAAAAAAATATCTTGCAGGAGCTACAGCATGAACCGTCTAGATCAAAAATTAGAGCAATTGAAACTGGAAAATCGAAGCGGTCTGGTCTGTTATTTTACTGCTGGAGATCCTAATTTTACAGAAAGTTGTCGTCTGTTAAGCCAATTGGGTCAAGCAGGGGCTGACATTATTGAAGTGGGTATTCCATTTTCTGATCCAGTGGCAGATGGAGAGATCATTCAGGCAGCGCATCTTCGGGCTTTAGGTGCAGGTCAAACGGTAAAACAGACCATTGAGTTGGTAAAAGCAATCAGGCTACATGATGACCAGACACCAATAATTTTCATGACTTATTTAAATCCGATGATGCAATATGGCTTCGAGACACTTATCGCCGAAACAGAAAATCTTATAGATGGAATATTGATTTTAGATGCTCCATATGGATATCGAGAAAACTTTGAAGTGCAGTTAAATGAAAAAAATATGCATTTAATTGTAATGACCGCGCCGACGACCCCAGTTGAAAGGTTAGAGCAAATTTCAGCGCGCGCGACAGGGTTTTTATATCATGTTGCAGAAAATGGATTAACAGGAGGAGACTTCAATTTATCTAATCTTGAGAAAAAGATGACTGAAATTAAGCGAATTTTTAATATTCCTGTTGCAATTGGTTTTGGGATCAAAAATGAAAGCCATGTTAAAGCACTAGCCAATAAAGTAGATCTTATTATCATTGGCTCAGCGCTTGTCGATACTTTTTTTAATAAGGGAATGAACGCAACTTTAGAAAAAGTCACAGTTTTTTCGCAAATCCTGAGAGAAAATAAAGAATAAGCCAGCTTCTTTGATAGGTATTCTTTAAAACCATAATTGAATATAAAACAATCTTTTATCTTTACCTTCTCCCGTGAGGGAGATGGAGCTTTATACGTGGATTTTTTTCTATAAGTGATCGCTTTTTAAAAATCACTATTATCATATAGATGTGACATGCGTTTTTGCTTTGTTTCAAGATAAGCTTTGTTAAAGATATTTAAACCAACTTTTAAAGGAATACGTTCAACAACATTAATTCCTAAATCAGTTAAAGATTTAATTTTAAGGGGATTATTTGTAATGAGTTTTACATTCTTTATTTTTAAATAATCTAACATAATGGTACACATATCATATTTACGAGCATCTGCTGGTAAATTTAATAATAAATTGGCGTCAAGAGTATCATGTCCTTGGTCTTGAAGGGCGTAAGCTCGAATTTTATTGGTTAGTCCTATGCCGCGACCTTCTTGGCGTAAGTATAAGATCACACCTTGACCTGCATCATTAATCATTTTCATGGTTGAATGTAATTGAGGACCACAGTCACATTTAAGTGACGCAAAAGCGTCACCTGTTAAGCACTCTGAATGAATTCTAACGAGTACAGGTTGATTAGAAATAGTACCCATGCCTTTGGCAAGAGCGATATGTTCTTCACCAGTACTTTGGTCTTGAAACGCTATAATTTCAAAATCACCAAATGCAGTCGGTAGTTTTGATTTTGAAACAAACTCTATAGCCATTGAAGAATACACCTATATAAATTTATATTTGGTACAATTTACTTAATCTAACATGAAAGCATTGGCTAATTTTTTTCAGTCATAAATTTCAGCATTTTTACTTCCAAGTAAAGAGTATGTATTTAATAGTGAATTTTTTGTGAAATATTAAGTTGACAAAATAACTAACCAAGCTAAAAAATTTAGTTAGCCGAGGCTTTGTTGCATAAATATGTAAGCATCTGATTTAAATAAATTTAATTTTGGATTAAAAAATAATCAAAACCTTTAAAATCCATATAGTTATGAAATCTTTGTGCAACAAAGCCGAACAGATGCCAAAATAATTGATCTGGTACAACGTATTACACCAACAGGGCTATACGCAGGCGATGAACTTTTTAACTGGAAAAAAACGCCGCACATAAAGACGTATTCACATGAAAGATGATTTTATCGTTTTAACCGAGTATGCTGAATCGAGTAATTTTTAAATTAAAAAAAGCTTCGATTTCAATGCTGAAGCATTCCGTTAAATAAAATGATAAGGAGCACTACATGAGTGGTTCTCATAACCATGATCACAGTCATGTTGAAGTGACTGCAAAAAATGCCAAGAAATTAACCATTGCACTTGCCCTGACGTTTACCTTCTTAATTGTGGAAGTGGTTGCAGGATTTATCACACAAAGCTTGGCCTTATTGTCCGATGCAGCGCATATGTTTACCGATGCCGCTGCTTTAGCCATTGCTTTAGCAGCCATCAAAATTGGGCAAAAACCTGCGGATGATAAACGTACTTTTGGTTATCAACGGTTTGAAATTTTGGCAGCTTTGTTTAATGCCATGATGTTGTTTGTGGTAGCCATTTACATTTTATATGAAGCCTATCAGCGTTTTAGTCAGCCACCTGAAATTCAAAGCTTGGGCATGTTGGTTGTTGCTGTTTTAGGTCTAATCATTAACCTGATTTCAATGAAGATTTTGGTGTCGAGCAGCCAAGACAGCTTAAATGTGAAAGGGGCTTATCTTGAGGTGCTCAGTGATGCCTTGGGTTCTGTGGGTGTAATCATTGGCGCATTGGTGATTTATTTCACAGGTTGGATGTGGGTAGATACCGTTATTGCGGTGTTGATCGGCTTTTGGGTCTTACCTCGAACTTGGGTGCTACTGAAACAAAGTATCAATATTTTGCTCGAAGGTGTGCCAAGTGAAATTGATATCGAATCTTTACGCAATGACTTGCTGGCTTTAGAGGGTGTACAAGATATTCATCAGCTTAAAGTTTGGGCCATTACCTCTAAGAATGTGCACTTAACAGCGCATTTGATTGCACCAGATGTAGACCAAAGAGCTTTATACCACCAAGCTGTGGAGTTATTGGGGCATGAGCATGGGATTACGCAAGTGACTTTGCAGATTGAAGAAGATGAATGCCATCCACACCAACATGAACATAGTCATTAAAAAGACTTGACCTTAGACTTAGTCTAGGCTTTACAATAGCGTCACTTTATTTTAGTACGACATTATGCGTTCTACCACGTGGATTAGCGTCTTAGTTGCTTTATTCATGTTCCAAAGTCTTTGGAACGTGGCGGCAGCTTTTTGCATCCATGAAGAACAAAAAGCTCAAGTCCTGACACAACAAAGTTTTCATTTTGGCCACCATCAAACCACCTTGTGTGTGTCTGATGATAAGGCACACCAGCAAAGCAGTGTTGATGACCATACTCAAACGGCAAATGATCAGTTTGAATTGGGTGAAGACCATCAAGATCATTTGCCCTCAATGGCACATTTGATTATTCCGAAAGAAAAAAACTATCAAATGCCGCTCGCGTTTGAAGTTCGTGAGCGTCCGCAGTTTTTTTGGCACAATGCCTATCAAGCCCCTGATTTATTGGGGCAACATCCTCCTCCTGAACATGCCCCGCTAATGGTGGGGTAGCCTAAAACATTTCCCACCACTTCTTCTAAAAATTAGTGGGAAAAAGCATGTCGAATCAATTTAAGGCGTTTATACGCCAAGCCCTTGCTGTAGGCATAACAACAGCCGCGATGCAATGGAGTTTTGCCGAACCGATCAAGACTTTGGATGAAGCTTTAGCAAAAGTAGAGCATTATCAAAACCAAAGTGACATTGGGCAACAGCGTCAAAGCATTTCAGAGCTGAACATCAAAAACAGTGGCCTATGGCAAAATCCTAACTTAAATATCAATCAAGATGGTTTTGGTTCAAATACCGATCAAGAGCTCAGTATTGCCATCAGTCAGCCCTTAGATGTGTTTGGACAGCGTAAGCTCAATCAAAAACTCGCAGAAACAGCGCACCAACAAATGCAGTTACAGCAACAACTGTGGACAGCACAAAGCCAATTGGTGGTGAAATTTGCATGGTCTCAATTGGCTTTGGCACAAGTTGAAAAATCGCTGTACGCAGCACAACTCAAAGTGAGTCAAAACAATTTAGACAGTGCCAAAAAACGTTATCAGGCGGGCAGTATTTCTTTGGTTGACTATGAACGTGCGCAAATCGAAAGTTTGGATATGCAGCGCTTATACCAACAAGCGGTATTGGCAGAACAAGTAGCACAGCGTCAACTCTCAAACCTATGGGGCGAAACCAAAGCCGATATTCAACTCAATGCGACCACCATGCCATGGCCAGATCAAAGTGATGCCACAGTACAGCGCTATATTGCTGAAGGTTGGTTGGAAAAGCTGTATGCACTGAACATTCAACAATCCAATTTAAATATTGAAAGTTTAAAAGTGCAGGCGCGTCCTAATCCGACCTTAAATGTCGGCATGAAACGAAGCCAAGCACCGAATGAAAGTAGCGATACCACATTAGGTGTCGGTGTGGATATTCCGCTGAATATTTTTAACCGCCAGCAATACAGCATTCCGATGGCCCAGCGCCAGCAAAGCTTGTTAAATCAGCAGCAACAGCGCGAGTTAAAACAGCAGATTTTAGATATCGCCAATGCCATGCATGAGCTTAAAGGACTAAAACTGCAGTTCAGTGCGATCAGTCAACAAACCACTTTGGCAGAACAAGTGCAAGTCCGCACACTGCAAGGTTTTAAAGCGGGAAAGTTGTCCATTACCGACATTCAACAAGCCAACTCACAACTGCAAAGCATACGCCATGGGCAGTTGCAGTTATTACGTCAAGCTTGGCAGACTGCATTGAGCGCAGAAGCACTCAGCCTCGGTACCAGCTATGAACAGATCAGTAGTTCAGATGCTTATAGCCAAATCAGTAAAAATTCGATCGCACAAATACAAGACCTCATCCTTGGCGGAGCACAATAATATGCAACTAAAAAACCAATTTGGAAAAATATCACAGCCATTGATGATTGGGCTTTTGCTCCTTATTACATTCCTCATCGCTGTTGGGATCTGGTTTAGCTCCAAAGATAAAACCACCGATGAACATGCGCATGCCGAACATGAAGAATCTGAACCTACGGATGAGCCCGAGGCAGAAAAAGGACATGCCGAGGAAGGTGAAATTCAACTGACAGCGCAGCAACTAACAGAGCAAGGCATTCAAATCGCTTCAGCTCAACAAGGCGTGGTATCTCAAGTCACCGTTCTACCCGGAAAGCTTGTGGTTAATACCGATCAGCAAGCTCATATTTCGCCAAACTTTGGTGGGCATGTGGAACAGGTGAATGTTGAACTGGGTCAAAACGTACAAAAAGGACAAATTTTGGCTGTGCTGTCTGTACCCGAGCTGATCGATCTACAAGCCAATTTGCGGATGGCTCAAGCCAGTTTGGATTTAGCGCGTCAAGATTATCAACGTGAACAGCAGTTATGGTCACAGGGCATTTCTGCCAAGCAAGATTATCAACGGGCAGAAAATGCTTACCGACAAGCGCAGATTACTGTGCAATCGGTGCAAAGCCGCTTAAACGCCCTAGGTGCAACAGGTGGGGTAAATGGTCGTTTTGCCATTAAAGCACCCATTTCAGGTGTGATTAGCCAAAAAGATATCGTAGTGGGTGAAAACGTACAATTGGCCGATCAGCTTTTTGTGATTGAACAATTTAAAGAGTTATGGCTTGAGTTTAATCTGCCTGCTCAGTACTCAGGTCAGTTACAAGCCAATCAGAGTCTGACATTTAAGCCGAATGCTTCTGATCAAAAATATGAAGCCGTCATCCAAAGCTTAACTTCTCAAGCCGATGCACAAACAGGACGTTTGGTGGTACGTGCTAAATTAAAAAGCCAAGCGGCTGAACTACGTCCAAATGTTTTGGTGAATATCTTTTTAGACAATACCAGTTCCAAAACAGCACTTCGCGTCCATAAAAGTGCTATTCAAAACATTGAAGGTCAAACTTCGGTATTTGTAGTCGACGCGGAACAAAAAGGACAAGTGCATTTGAAAGCGCAGCCCGTTCAACTTGGACAAGCTTCAAACGACGCTCAATGGGTGGAAGTAATTTCAGGCCTAACAGCAGGACAACGCTATGCCAGTCAAGGCAGCTTTGTGCTTAAGTCTGAACTAGAAAAAGGCGAGGCTGATCATGCACACTAATCATGATTTACCCAAGCCTGAGGGTTTGTTTGAACGAATTATTCAGTTCTCTATTCAAAATGCAATTTGGGTCATGCTCTTTGTCTGTACATGGATTGCGGTCGGAGTTTATAGCTATCAAAAACTGCCGATCGATGCAGTGCCTGATATTACCAATACGCAAGTACAAATTAATACCCAAGCCAATGGTTTTACCGCACTAGAGGTTGAGCAGCGGATTACCTATCCAATTGAAACTGCAATGGCGGGTATTCCAGATTTACAGTTGACTCGCTCGATTTCACGTTATGGTTTGTCCCAAGTCACTATTGTATTTGAGGATGGCACAGACATCTATTGGGCACGTCAGCAGATTAATCAGCGGGTGCAAGAGGTCAAAGCGGACTTACCTAGCGATGTTTCTCCAACCATGTCACCAGTTTCGACGGGTTTAGGTGAAATTTATCAGTGGGTCATTAAAGCCGAACCGAATGCTAAAAAAGCGGATGGTACGGCTTATAGCGCGATGGACTTGCGGGAGATCCAAGATTGGATCGTTCGCCCACAACTGCAACGTGTTGCGGGAGTTGCCGAGGTCAACAGTATTGGCGGGTTTAACAAAACCTATGTGGTTGCTCCCGACTTTAACCGTATGCAGCAGTTGAATATTTCCTTGAGCCAACTGCAAACCGCTTTACAGGAAAATAATGAAAACCGTGGGGCAGGTTTTATTGAGGAAAATGGTCAGCAACTCACAGTGCGTGTTCCAGGGACACTCAACAGTCTTGCAGACATTGAAAATACAACGGTTGCCAGCCCAAATGGGAACCCTATTCGTGTCGCAGATATTGCGCAGGTTTCAATTGATCATGACCTCAGGACAGGAGGCGCAACCTATAACGGCGAAGAAACTGTACTCGGCATCGCTATGATGATGATGGGAGAAAATAGTCGAACGGTGTCTAAAGCTGTAGATGCTAAAATTCAAGAGGTACAAAATAGTTTACCGCAAGGCGTTAGAATCGAAACAGTTTATGACCGCACCACGTTGGTAGAAAAAGCCATTAAAACAGTGCAAAAGAACTTGGTTGAGGGTGCAATCTTGGTGATTGTGATCCTGTTTTTATTCTTGGGTAATATTCGTGCGGCGTTAATAACAGCCTGTGTGATTCCACTGTCTATGCTGTTTACTTTAACGGGTATGGCACAACAGAACATCAGTGCCAACCTAATGAGTTTGGGTGCATTGGATTTCGGTATTATTGTCGATGGCGCAGTGGTAATTGTTGAAAACTGTATTCGGCGTTTAGCCCATGCGCAGCAATTACTCAAACGACCGTTGACTCAGTCGGAACGTTTTAAAGAAGTGTTTTTGGCAGCGCGCCAAGCCCGTCGCCCGCTCATTTTTGGTCAACTGATTATTTTAGTGGTGTACTTACCGATTTTTGCACTGACTGGTGTAGAAGCAAAAATGTTCCACCCAATGGCTTTGACGGTTGTACTTGCGCTCGTTGCAGCCATTATTTTGTCGATCAGCTTTGTACCTGCGGCTGTCGCACTTTTTGTTAAAGGTGACATCAAAGAAACTGAAAGCCGTTGGATGCTGTGGCTAAAGGATCGTTATCAACGTGTATTGGACTGTGCCTATCAGTATAAAGCGGTGGTTTTAACCTTTGCACTGTGCTTGTTGATGTTGACAGGATTACTTGCAACACGTATCGGCAGTGAGTTTGCACCGCAACTGAGTGAAGGTGACTTTGCTGTACAGCAACTGCGCTCTCCAAGCACAGGCCTAGAAGAATCACTTCGTATTCAGGAAAATACGGAAAAGCTACTTCTGAAAAAATTCCCTGAAATACACGCTATTTTTGCGCGAACAGGTACGGCTGAAGTGGCGACCGATGTAATGCCTCCAAATATTTCAGATGGTTATATCATGTTAAAACCCCGTGATGCATGGCCAAACCCGAAAGAAACATTGGATGAACTGCGTAGCCGTATGCAGGCGTATTTAGCGACATTGCCCGGTAACAACAGTGAGTTTTCTCAGCCAATTGAACTGCGTTTCAATGAGTTAATATCGGGTGTACGTAGTGATGTCGGTGTCAAAATCTTTGGCGATGACATGCAAGTATTAAATGCGGAAGCTGAAAAAATCAGTAAATTGATTCAACAGGTTTCAGGCAGTACCGCCGTTAAAGTTGAACAAACGTCGGGTTTACCTTTGCTCAATGTGGAAATTGATAAAAGTTTAGCAGCTCAATATGGCTTAAGTGTCAAAACTATACAAGACTATGTGTCAGCAAGCATTGGCGGACAAAATGTCGGTGAAATTTTACAGGGTGACCGCCGTTTTGACTTTGTGATTCGGCTCAGTGAGCAAGATCGTAGTCTCAGTGGGATTGCGCAACTGCCAATACAGCTTCCAAATGGTGGCAGTATTTTACTTACCGATATTGCCACTGTAAAAATGATGGATGGCATCAACCAAGTCAGCCGTGAAAACGGCAAACGGCGTGTGATTGTCACGGCGAATGTGGAAGGGCGTGATTTGGGCTCTTTTGTCACAGAAGTACAAAGTCAGCTTAAGCAGTATCCTCTACCAAGTGGTTACTGGATTGAATATGGTGGTCAGTTTGAAAATCTGGCCTCGGCACAGGCTCGAATGCAGATTGTGATTCCACTGGCGTTACTGACAATCTTTATTTTGCTGATGGCCGTTTTCCATAACATCAAAGAAAGCTTGTTGGTGTTCACGGGTGTTCCATTTGCTCTAACTGGCGGAGTGCTTTTCTTGTGGTTAAGAGACATTCCCTTGTCAATGTCGGCGGGTATTGGTTTCATTGCCTTGTCTGGCGTTGCCGTCTTAAATGGTTTGGTCATGCTGACCTTTATTAAAGAGCTAAGAGGGCAATATCGCCTGCATGAAGCCGTTTGGCAGGGAGCGATTTTGCGATTAAGGCCTGTTTTAATGACCGCTTGTGTGGCGTCCTTAGGTTTTGTTCCCATGGCGCTTGCCACAGGCACAGGGGCAGAGGTTCAACGTCCACTGGCGACCGTGGTGATTGGTGGAATTATTTCTTCGACGTTATTGACCTTGGTGCTATTACCAGTGTTGTATCGTTGGATGAATGCAAAAAAAGAAACGGAAGTTTAATTCCTTAATCAGATGAAGTATGAGGAGGTAAAATACTCTCCTCATGCTTGAGTGTGAGAAAATTATGCAGATGAACGGGCTTGATAAAAACCTGCATCAGAACGAGCTAATGCTGGTAGTCCACGAATTTGATCGGCAATTTTCTCAGCCATCATAATGGTCGTAGCATTCAAATTCCCTGTGATAATTAACGGCATAATTGAGGCATCAACCACACGTAAATTGTGCAGACCATGTACACGCCCTTGACCATCGACCACGGCCATTTCATCTTCGCCCATTTTGCAACTACAAGAAGGGTGGTAGGCCGTTTCAGCATGATTGCGTACGAAGTCATCCAATTCTGCATCACTGCTTAAATGTTTACCCGGACTAATTTCTTCACCGCGATAAGGATCTAATGCGGGTTGTTGCATGATTTCACGTGTAATCCGAATAGCATCGCGGAATTCGCGCCAATCTTGCTCTGTAGACATATAGTTAAACAGAATGCTTGGATGTTCAAATGGATCTTTAGATTTTAATTTGATGCGTCCACGCGAGGGTGAACGCATAGAACCGACGTGGGCTTGAAAGCCATGTTCTTTGACTGCGTTGCTACCATTGTAGTTAATCGCAACAGGCAGGAAATGAAACTGAATATTGGGCCAAGAAAATTCATCGGAAGAGCGAATAAACCCCCCTGCTTCAAATTGGTTGCTGGCGCCAATCCCAGTTCCATTGAATAACCATTCGGCACCAATGGCAGGCTGGTTATACCATTTCAAGGCGGGGTAGAGCGAAACAGGTTTTATGCATTTATATTGCAGATACATTTCCAGATGGTCTTGTAAATTTTCTCCGACACCAGGTAAATCATGGACAAGTTCAATATCTAGATCACGCAGTAACTCGCTAGAGCCTACACCTGAACGTTGTAAAATTTGCGGAGATGCAATTGCGCCTGCACAGAGCAAAACTTCTTTATTCGCATAGACCTGATGTAACTGTTGCCGATTTGCACCTTGCAGGTATTCCACCCCAATTGCTTGTTTGCCGCTAAACAGAATTTTATGGGTGGTGGCATGCGTCATGATAGTCAAGTTGGGCCGCTGCTTTGCCATATCCAGATATCCGCGGGCTGTACTGGCGCGTCGACCATTGGGCGTGACAGTTCGATCCATAGGACCAAAACCTTCTTGTTGATAGCCATTTAAATCATCTGTACGTGGATAACCTGCTTGTACGCCAGCGTCTACCATCGCATGAAACAGCTCATTATTATTGGCTTTGGGTGTAGCAACACTTACAGGTCCATGATCACCATGATAGTCGTTGGCGCCAATATCACGACTTTCTGCTTTTCGATAGTAAGGCAGGCAATCGGCATAGCTCCAGTTTTCTAAACCTTTTAAAGTCGACCATTGTTCTAAGTCCATGGCATTGCCACGGATATAGCACATGCCATTAATCAGTGAAGATCCACCCAAACCTTTGCCGCGTCCACATTCCATGCGGCGGTTATTCATATGCGGTTCGGGGTCAGTTAAATAAGCCCAGTTATAGCGTCGCCCTTGCAGTGGATAAGCCAACGCAGCAGGCATTTGGGTACGAAAATCGAGTCGGTAGTCAGGTCCGCCAGCTTCTAATAATAAAACAGAGACATCGGCATCTTCAGTTAAACGTGCGGCAAGAACATTACCTGCAGAGCCAGCGCCAATAATAATATAATCGTAGTGTGTAGAATGCATAATGATCCTTTTTCTATGGCAGTACCACGCCCGATTAGAGCGTGGCGACATGTTGAGTTGAGGATGTAAAAACAGAAAAATAAAGAACAACGGTCAGTATTTAGCATTTAGAAAATACTGTGATAATCGCCCAATTCGACTTGAATGGATTTAATGCGGGTATAATGTTGCAAAGTAGACAAACCGTTTTCACGTCCCACACCCGATTGCTTATAGCCCCCGACAGGCATTTCAGCAGGGGATTCGCCCCAAGTGTTAACCCAGCAAATGCCCGCTTCAAGTTGGTGAATAATGCGATGTGCTTGCGAGATATCTTGTGTTACAACCCCCGCCGCTAGACCATAAGGGGTCTGGTTAGCACGTTGAATGACTTCTTCGATGCTGTCATAAGTCAAAATACTCATCACAGGTCCAAATATTTCATCTTGTACAATTCGCATGTCGTCATGACAGTCTGAAAAAACAGTTGGCATGACATAAGCGCCCTGAGCCAGTTCCGCAGAGGTCGCTCGTTCACCCCCAATTAAAAGTGTCGCACCTTGCTGTTTGCCCAATTCAATATAAGACAAGACTTTTTCCATATGCGGGAAACTGGTGAGCGGACCAAAATTGGTTTCTGCCAACATTGGGTCACCTACACGAATACGTTTAACACGTTCGAGTACAGCCTGTTCAAACTCGACTTTTAGGTGGCGCGGAATAAAGACACGCGTACCGTTGGTGCACACCTGACCCGAACTAAAGAAATTTGCCATCACTGCAATGTCCGCAGCGCGGTCAAGAGGGGCATCAGAGCAAATGATCAACGGAGACTTGCCGCCGAGTTCCATGGTAATTTCTTTTAAACTGGATGCAGCTGCACTGGACATGACTTTTTTGCCTGTTTCCACGCCACCTGTAAAGGAAATTTTGGCAATTTCTGGATGTTCAGTCAGCCATTGACCGACTTCTTGTCCAAGCCCTTGAACCACGTTAAAGACCCCAGCAGGCAAACCCGCTTCGGTATAAATTTCAGCCAACTTAAAGGCCGTCAGTGGCGTAATTTCACTGGGTTTGAAAATCATGGCATTCCCCGCAGCTAAGGCAGGTGCAGATTTCCACAGCGCAATTTGAATAGGGTAGTTCCATGCGCCTATACCCGCGACAACGCCTAAGGGTTCGCGACGGGTATAGAAAAAACTACTTTCACGCAGGGGTACTTGTTCGCCCTGAATCGCAGTTGCAAGACCTGCATAATATTCGAGAACATCCGCGCCAGTTACAATATCGACACTAGAGGTTTCGCTGTATGCTTTACCCGTATCGAGCGTTTCTAGACGGGCAAGCTCATCATTACGTTTACGTAAAATATCCACGGCACGCAGCAGAATACGTGCCCGTTCAACAGCCGTCATGGCGGCCCAAACTTGTTGCCCTTGTTGGGCACTTTTAACCGCCGCATCTACATCGGCTTGACTTGCTTGCTGCACGCTCGCAAGGATTTGACCTGTAGCAGGGTTAATCGTATCGAAGGTTTTACCACTAGTGGCATTGACATACTGTCCATGGATATACAATTGATGTAATTGTGCATCATTCATTTTGCTGTTCCTGCCGTATCTGTTGTATTAAGCGAAGTTGCATATCGACATAGTCGTATGCAATAGAACGTGCCAAGTCACGATCAAATGCTTGATGACCACTTAAACTGCCGCGTAACCAAAGACCATCAATCAAAGCAGCAAGCCCTTTGGCGATATGGCTGGCTTTGTCTTTAGGCATCATCTGCAGTAAATGAAATTTTAAATTTGAATAAAGACGTTGGTCATTTATTCGCTGCAAGCGACCTAAATCGGGCATGTGCATGCTGGCGGACCAAAAATCTAACCAGACACGCATCGCTGTTTGATTCACCTGACTGATGTCAAAGTTGGCATCAATAATTGCCTTAAGTAAATTTTCTGGTGTGGGCTGACTAACTTTGGCTTTATAGGTTGCCGCAGTTTCACGTAAGACAAAGAGCATTTGTCGCATACAGCTTTGAATCAAACCCTGCTTATCACCAAAATAATGACTCACAATGCCTGTAGAAAGTTGGGCTTTTTTTGCAATCTGAGCAATAGTGGTATTGGATAAACCCACCTCGTAAATGACCTCATAGGCTGCGCGAATGATTTCTTCACGACGTTCATGCTCAGGTTTAACTCTACGTTTATTCATGATAATCCAGAAAATTTACCTTAGATTTAAAGGTGTTAGATTCAATTATTGACATGGAAAACATCATAGCATTTTTTTATGATACTTTTAATTGATTGAACGTTCAATCAATTAAAAGTATCATGTTGTTTAAATTGAATGCAGCTTTGCAAAGTTTGTTCTCAATTTTTTAAGTATTAATGCTTATTTATCATATGGATAGAATTGTAGTTGGTTTTGGTGAACCTGTGGCAGAGTACGCGCATTTTTTTATGTTCTTGCTTGAAACATCGGATACAACACCTAAAAGCTTCTACAAAAATTGAGTTTAAGGAGAAGAACAGTTTATTTATGTCGTTCTCATGTTGGAATTGGTTGTGTAAGCAGGGCAAATTTAGGGAATTTGTTACACTGCCACATATCTTTATATTCTGGCTAAACATTCGGTTACACGAAGATAGCATTTTTGTCGGAGACAAAAGTACTGTCGTATAGCACTTATCGATTTTTAAGCTCTCGACAGCGAGAAGTTTAAAAATTGATTTTCAACTTATATTTACTTCCTTGAGGATTGTATGGCAACAGATAATCCAAGAGCAGTTGATGATCAAACATTAGCACCAAAAGACCGTTTAAATGGTGTGGTCTTTTATATTTCAGCTCTCATTATTTTAATTTTTTCAATTACCACCATTTTGTTCAATGACTTCGCCAATCAAACGCTGAATGCAGTTTTGGCATGGGTCAGTTCCACCTTCAGTTGGTACTATTTACTGGCTGCCACACTGTATATGGTGTTTGTGATTTTTATTGCCTGTTCACGCTATGGTGATATTAAGCTTGGCCCCAAACATTCTAAACCCGAATTTAGTTTACTCAGTTGGTCTGCCATGCTGTTTTCAGCAGGGATTGGTATCGATTTGATGTTCTTCTCGGTCGCTGAACCTTTATCCCATTATATGCATCCACCAGTAGGTGAAGGACAGACCTTTGAAGCTGCACGTCAGAGTATGGTCTGGACTTTATTCCATTATGGCCTGACAGGATGGTGCATGTACGCCTTGATTGGCATGGCATTGGGATATTTCAGCTATCGTTACAATTTGCCACTCACCATCCGTTCCGCGCTTTATCCGATTTTTGGTCAAAAAATTCATGGTCCGATTGGACATAGTGTGGATACTGCCGCGGTGATCGGGACGATTTTCGGTATTGCGACCACCTGCGGTATTGGTGTCGTGCAACTGAATTACGGTTTACATGTACTGTTCGATTTACCTGAAAATCTGTGGATGCAGGCATCCCTAATTGGTGTTGCTGTAGTGATGACCATTATTTCGGTGACTTCAGGTGTAAATAAAGGTCTGCGCATACTCTCGGAAGTGAATATTTATGTATCCGTGGGTTTGATGCTGTTTATTTTATTCCTCGGCAATACAGAATTTTTACTCAATACTTTTGTGCAAAATATTGGCGATTACATTAGCCGTTTCCCAAGTATGACCTTGGAAAGTTTTGCCTTTCAGCAACCCAAAGAATGGATGAACAGTTGGACGCTATTCTTCTGGGCTTGGTGGGTGGCTTGGTCACCTTTTGTGGGACTCTTTCTTGCACGTATTTCTCGTGGGCGTACCATTCGTGAGTTTGTCAGTGGTACCTTAATCATTCCGTTAATTTTTACCCTAACGTGGCTGTCAATTTTCGGAAATAGTGCATTATACAATGTGATTTTTGATGGAAATCTGGCATTGGCTCAAACCGTCATTGCCAATCCAGCACACGGTTTCTACGACTTGTTGGCTCAATATCCGTATTTTCCTTTTATTGCAGGCATCGCAACCATTACAGGGTTGTTATTTTATGTGACTTCAGCCGACTCAGGTGCATTGGTCTTAGGGAATTTCACCACACAATTTACCAATGTCGACCATGATGCACCACGCTGGCTCAGTGTATTTTGGGCTATTGCCATTGGCTTGCTGACCTTGGCCATGTTGATGACCAATGGGATTACTGCTTTGCAAAATGCAACTATTATCATGGGGTTGCCTTTTAGTTTTGTTATGTTCTTGGTGATGGCAGGTTTATATAAATCTTTAAGACTTGAAGATTATCGACAAGCCAGTAGCAGTTTGAATGCAGCACCTGTGGTGGGTAATGTAGATATTCTGAACTGGAAAAAACGCTTGTCACGGGTTATGCATCATCCTGGAACCAGCGATACCAAACGCATGCTGGATGAAATATGCCGCCCCGCCGTGCTGGCCGTCGCAGAAGAAATGCAAAAAAGAGGCGTGAATATTGACGTGCAGGAAAGTGCATTAGAGCAAGATCCAACTTTATATCATTTAGATTTGATTATTCATCTGGAAGAAGAACAGAACTTTGTTTATCAAATCTGGCCAGTACGTTATATCGCACCCACATTTAGTGAACGTGGTAAGTTGGGTAAACGGTTTTATTTTCGTTTGGAAACCTATCTTTATGAAGGTTCACAAGGTAATGATTTGGTTGGTTACACCAAAGAGCAAGTTATTAATGACATTCTAGACAGATACGAACGACATATGACCTTCTTACATATAAACCGAATCAGTCCTGGAAATCGTCCGTTATTTCCAGACCCACAAAGTTAATCAGGGGACACCATGTATATCTCATATTTACATGCTTTTGCGTTGTTCTTTTCATTGCTTAATCCATTTTTGATGAGCATTTACATGATTGGCATGATTCGTAATTCAGAAGCAAAAGTGTTTAATAAAGCCCTGATTCAAGGCTGTTTAATTGCTTATGCGGTATTTATGCTGTTTGCATGGGGTGGTGAAGCTATTTTCAGCAAATATTTGAATGTGCGGTTTGAGGCATTTCAAATCTTTGGTGGGCTTATTTTCTTGGTGATTGGTTATCGCTATGTGTTTCAAGGTGCAGACACCATCGGTGAGATGCGGGGAGCACCTGAACATTTGGCAGGTACCATTGCTATGCCTTTTATGATTGGACCGGGGACGATTAGTGCCGCCGTGGTAACAGGCATGACTTTGCCCATTAGTGGGGCTGCGCTGGTAATTTTCCTCACCTTGGCGCTAACCTGTAGTTTAATGATTTTGATGAAGTTTGCGCATGATCATCTCAGGTATAAGCATGCCAAATATATAGACCGTTATGTGGATATTGTAGGTCGATTATCTGCGTTACTGATTGGTACTATTGCGATTGAAATGATTATTACGGGGATTTTAGGTGTGATTGCGGAGATGTAAGTTCATCACAGAAAAAAACCGAATGCAATTCATACAGTTTTTTTATTGTCAGAAATATGATTCTGATTAGGATGCAAATTTCTTAAGAATTTGATGAGGGTGTAAATAATTCTGTGTAAATACAGTTTTATTTACAGTCTCCATACACGTAAAAATCACGCCCCAGTTTAACTGGCAATAGTTTTGAACCCTTAGTTTTGAACCCTTGTATTAAAACTTAAACGAATCTAGCAATTCTTTATTTGATGTTAATACTCATCCAGTATTGAGGTTTTTTATCTTTTCTTGCTTGTGATCTAGGTTGAAATACTCTAATTTCATACTCACCTGACGCAGGTAAAATATAAATACCATTATCATCAAGCTCTGGAGAATA
The DNA here is from genome assembly GCF_013417035.1 of Acinetobacter sp. YH16053. NCBI lineage: Bacteria > Pseudomonadati > Pseudomonadota > Gammaproteobacteria > Moraxellales > Moraxellaceae > Acinetobacter > Acinetobacter sp. YH16053. The sequence continues at coordinate 67,252 of NZ_VPEP01000008.1, read as the reverse complement.
TTCTCCAAGACTGATGGAGTCTTTTAATTGATTACCCCATAAGTAAGTTTCAACATTTCCTCCAGTCAACTTCACTTTTAACTTTTGCCCTTTTTTAGCATAAAATTTGTAGGAATCATACTTGTATCCATCTATCCTTCCGTAATAATTTGCAGAGTAAGCTTTTTTTGCAAAGTTAACTACTACAATCTTTCGTATATCATTGTTATCATTTGCAAGTACGGCAGGGCTAAGCATAGTTAAAGTTAGGGCCATACAAGCACCAGCTAGTAATTTCGTATTCGCTATTTTCATAAGTTACCTTAATAATTGTATACCTCACTACAGAATAACATATGAACCCTTGATCCTAGGCAGTATCTAGGACAAACAACTCCTCGTTTGCGAGCAGCTAAAAAAGATCATCTGTTTCAAATTTCTTTTGTGATTCTACTTTTTCCTCGCCAACAATGTCGCAAAACGCTGTTTAATTCGATTACCATCTGCATCTTTACGGTGCAATTCACCGACATTTTCATTGTATTTCACAATATCCCAATCAGCATAATAAGCACTTAACTCACCCGCTTTAAAACTAAAAGGGAAGTCCTGTTGCACAGGGTAATCTTCAGTATTCATCGCGCAAACAATTAAGTTAAAGCCTTGAGGTTTGGTCGCTTGCTGCATATGCTGAATAAGAGGAGGGATAGTTTCAGGCGCCAAAAACATCATTACTACGATACAGTTGATGAAGTCATATTCACCAGTAATAGTGGCATCCTGATTGAAATCCCGAACAGCAGTTTGAATAGATGAAATCTGTTCTGCAGCAATAATTTCATTTAATTTTTGGATACTCACTAGGTTCACATCCCAAGCATCCACCTGAAAACCGTTTTGGCTCAAATACAGCGCATTTCGGCCTGTACCACAGCCAACATCCAAAGCTTTACCCACGGTTAACTGTGGAAGTGCCATTAAAATTTCAGAATGTGTTGGGCTTAATTTATATTTTTTAACAAAATAATCTTGAGGCAAACAATAAAAACTAAGCTGGCACTCAATATCATCACTGGCAGATACAATTTTATGCCACGCTTGCGGTTCAATAAATGGTGGTTGATTTTCCACGGAAAAAATATGCTCAGATTGTACTTCACCAGATTCATGCAGCATCGAAAAATGCAATTCGCCTTTTAAAATAGTCAACTTCGCCCATGTGCCGACTTGGGTATTGTGTTGTTTTTTAAACCCTTGTGGAATTGAGTCATGATTCCAAATAGGAAGTTGTTTATAACAGATCAATTCTTGTTGCATCATAAACTCCAGTTATACCGATTCTGATGGGGTAAAGCTTCACAGTAATGTAGTGTCTTGTGTAGATTAGAAGAAAATATCATCTTCATTTCAGCATAACATTGCAGACCTGTTTCAGCCATCTTCTGAATTTTATCCATCTCATTAAAATCAAAATTATTTAAATGATGTAGATGGTTAAAATACCAAACTGAAAAATATTCACCTCAAATTGCATGATTTTCATGTCTATTCAGTTGTGAATGTTTTACCATAAGCTGTTTTAATTCATTGAATTATCCCGTGTTTATTCAAGCCAATCAGTACGTTATTCCAACACAGCAGCATGATTATCCTGAATGGCATCGTGGGCGTGAGCGTTATGTGCTTTGGTATTTAGCTGTTCAACATCCAGCTTTAGAATGTTATTTACAACAATTAAAACAGCAATTTTCAGATGTATTATTTCGCCCAAACACTCGCCAGTTTCATATCACCTTATATATTTGTGGGTTTTATGCAGCAAAAAAGCATTGGGAAGATGACTTTCTCGAGTCACAATTACAACAACAAGTTCAAGCCTTACAGCAGTTGCAACTAGAGCCTTTTCAACTGAAAGTGGGCGGCATCAATAGTTTTGATAGTGCTTTATTTGTAGAAGTGCAAGATCAATCACAGCAACTGGCGCGTATACGTCAGGCACTTAGCGTAGGCGGGGCTGAAATCGCAGCTTTACAGTATCATCCACATATTACTTTGGGTTTATATCAAACAGCGTGTTCAACCAATTTGATTTTGCAGCGTATTCAAAATCTCCCCGTGCAATATTTCGATTTAGATATCCATCATTTAAATTTTGGTTATTATCAGGCACACACTTTACAAGGTCAGCTATTTAGCACGCATCAATTTCCTTTGGAGCACATGTGATTCAACTTATTTTGGGCGGTGCGCGTTCGGGTAAAAGCCGTATGGCTGAGCAAACCGCGCAGCAACTTGGCAAATCCGTCATTTATGTAGCAACTGCACAAGCGGGCGATGCAGAAATGCAGGCGCGGATTCAGCATCATCAACAACAGCGTCCGCAGACTTGGCAATTGTGCGAAGAGCCTTTGTATTTGGCGGAGCAGTTAAAGATGCTGGATCATCCGAATGCTGTGATTTTAGTAGATTGTCTGACCTTGTGGATGAGTAATTTGTTGATGCAATCTGCAGAAAGCTTTGCCGAACAACAAATTTCAGCATTGCTCGAAGTTTTACCTCAGTTGCAAGCCGATATTATTTTAGTGAGCAATGAAACAGGTTTGGGCGTTGTACCGATGGGCGAAATAACCCGAAAATTTGTCGATGAAACAGGGCGATTACATCAGCAATTGGGACAAATTGCAGACAAAGTGCAGTTCTGTGTCGCAGGTTTTCCAATGCTTTTAAAAGGAGAGAAGAAATGACTTGGTGGTTTGCAGCGTGTCAAAAGCCAAATGAACAGATGAAACAACAGGCAATTGCACGACAACTTCAATTGACCAAACCAACAGGTTCATTGGCAGCATTGGAAAATATTGCGATTCAACTGGCGGCTTTGCAAGGAACAACGCAGCCGAATATTGAACGTCCGTGGATATGTATTTTCGCAGGCGATCATGGCGTGATGGAAGAAAATATTTCCGCCTATCCCCAAGCCGTGACTCGGCAAATGCTACAAAATTTTGCCACAGGTGGGGCATGTATCAGCGTCATCGCCCGACAATATCAGGCGCATTTACAAGTGGTGGATTGCGGCTCGGTCGGGGAAGCGTATGAATATGCAGGAGTAGAGCGGCATTGTATTCGTGCAGGCACAGCGAATTTTGCTAAAACCCGCGCCATGACTGAACAAGCGTGTGCAGATGCGATGGCACTTGGACGTCAAAGTGTGGAAGATGCCATCGCACAGCAGGCCTCGATTTATGTCGCAGGTGAAATGGGTATTGGAAATACCTGTTCGGCATCAGCCTTGTCTTGCTTTTTATTACAAGAACCTGCTGAAGCCTTGACTGGCATAGGCACAGGAATTGACACTGCACAATTGCAACATAAAAAACAGGTGATTGATGCTGCTTTAGCTCTACATCAGAACTATGTGCAAGATGATGCTTTTAAAGCCTTGTGTGCAGTTGGTGGATTGGAGGTCGCTGCAATGGTGGGCGCGTATATTCGCTGTGCGCAGTTGGGCTTGCCGATGGTGGTGGATGGTTTTATCAGCAGTGCTGCTGCATTAGTTGCAGTGCGTTTAAATCCTCAAGTCCGAGAATGGATGTTGTTTGGGCATCAATCGGCTGAATATGGACATCGTCGCTTATTAGAAGCATTAGGTGCACAAGCCTTGCTGCATCTAAATTTACGCTTAGGTGAGGGCAGCGGTGCGGGCGCGGCATTGGGCATTATCCAACTGGCCTGTGCCTTGCATAATCAAATGGCGACTTTTGCCGAAGCTGCGGTTATTGGTGAGAAAGTATCTTTATGATCATGCTAGACCTATTAAGACATGGCGAAACAGAATTGGGTCATACTTTGCGTGGCTCAACCGATGATGCTTTGACTTTAAAAGGTTGGCAAGACATGCAGCAGACTTTAAACACGGCAATAGCTACAGGACAGCGATGGGATGTTGTGGCAAGTTCACCTTTACAGCGTTGTCTGCAGGTTGCTCAGACCTTTGCGCAAGCACAGCAATTGCCACTGTATATTGATGCACAATTTCAGGAAATGCATTTTGGTGCATGGGAAGCTATTTCCACTCAAACCTTATATGAACAATACCCTGAAGATTTAGCTAAATTTTGGATGACACCGACCCAATTTAGTCCGCCACAAGCAGAATCTTTGCTAAATTTTCAGCAGCGCGTTTTGCAAGGTCTGTCCGATCTCAACCAATATTTACAACAACTCGAGCAACAACCTAAACGTGTGTTATTGGTCACGCATGGCGGGGTAATTAAATTGCTCAAAGTATTGGCGCAGAAACAACCTTTAGACGATATTTTAAAAATGTCTGCAGCGTTGGGGCAATTGAGTTCATTCCAGTTACATCCTAATGGCAAGATTCACATGCAGGGGCAAACATGACACCTTTTTGGATTGCCTTGCAATTTCTGAGCACGTTTCCTGTTTCTTTAAAACAGATACCAACTGCAGTGCAAAATGCGCAATCACTGTTGTTTTATCCGCTCGTTGGCTTATTAATCGGGGCTGTGTTGTGGGGAATGGCGCATCTATTGCAATTCCTGCCTTTGGTGCTCAGTAGCAGCTTAATTTTAGTACTCTGGATTTGGCTGACAGGTGGTTTACATTTAGATGGATTGGCGGATACTGCCGATGCATGGGTCGGCGGTTTTGGCGATTCTGAACGTAGCTTAAGCATCATGAAAGACCCAAGCAGTGGCCCGGTTGGAGTGTTGAGCTTACTGATCTGCTGCTTATTAAAATGGTCTGCGCTATATGTACTGCTTGAACAACAGTATTTTGCCTTTTTGCTGTTTGTACCCGTATTGGGACGGTTAAGTGCTTTGATTTTATTTTTAAGCACGCCTTATTTACGTGCCAATGGTTTAGGCACTGCTATTCAGGCACATTTGCCTAAAACAGGCACAAAAATTGTGATTGCATTGATCTTGTTTGCTACGGTGTTTTGGGGATGGATGGGCTTGGTGGCTGTTCTGACTTTTATTCTCAGCACTTTGTATTTGCGATACAAGTTTATGCAACGTTTAGGTGGAATTACGGGCGATACCGTTGGTGCGAGTATTGAAATAACAGAAAGCATGATGTTATTGGCTATTGCGATTCTTTGGTTTTTAATAAATTAGCTTTTAAGCAGTTTTTCTTGTTTCAAGCGCGCTGAAAATTGAAATAATATAAGCGAATGAATTTACAGCTATTTATGCACTCAATTTCAGCAAGTATGCAGATGAATTTGTCATTTGTCGGAAAGTTCCTAAATTAGATTTGCTATTTTTTTTAAATATGATAATAGTAGTTTATGTCAATCAGCCTTGATGGCATTTGTATCTCAGGATGAGATCACAAACGTGATGTATAAAAATCAAAAGGAATGTCATTTATGATCAAACTGTTAAAGCAAATTTTCTGTATCCATATTTATGAATATGACGCAATGGAAGAAATCGGGGCGCATTTAGAGTGTCGTAAGTGTGGGGATTCTAAGACACAATAATGTTAAGTATTGAATCTGTATTAAAACCAAGTGAGTCTTTATGACTCACTTTTTTATTTTAGGCTAATAGCCTGAATATTTTGCTTAGTCTTGCCTGCATGTATAGATTAGACTGCACTTATCCATCTTCAAAACTACATATATCATTCCCACCTCTTTTGGTGGGGAGACTTCTCATGCTGTACGAAGTTTGATTTATACAAGTGCACAATTAAATTTTCTATCCTCCGCACACTTTATCCCACAAGGTATTCCGCTTAAAATCCAGTACCTAGAAATATTGAACTGACCGTATTTATGGCTAAAAACTTTCAAGAAAAAACGTATATTGTAGATGACAATCTAGCAGATACTTTGACGTGGTTGCTGCATCATCAGGACTGTTATGATCGGTTTTATTATGATGCGATTCAGCAACAACTGACGGTAGAACATGCCAACGGGGTAGATATTATTAAAACAGGGCAGTATTTAAATGCCAGTTACGGAATTTTAATCACCTCTTAAAAGCATTGCCGCATAAACTTATTTTGCTGCATAAAAAACAAAGTCCCTTTGCGGGACTTTGTACATTTGGATGGATGCTAAAACTTTAAGCCATTGCCATCGCATCTACCGACAATTCAGAAACCGTTGGTTTAGCACGTTCAGGCACTAAGCCTAACTTTTGGAACAATTGTTTGTCTTTGCCTTCGCCTGCGTTTGGTGTAGTTAAAAGTTTTTCACCTGAGAATAACGAGTTCGCACCTGCCATAAATGCCAATGCCTGATCTGAATCAGACAACGATTCACGCCCTGCAGACAAACGAATATAGCTGTTTGGCATGATAATACGTGCAACTGCAATAGTACGAATCCATTCAATCACATCTAGCTTTTCGACTTCAGCCAGTGGTGTACCTTCAATCGGAACTAACATATTGATTGGCACAGATTCAGGGTGTAACGGTAAAGTCGCCAATTCATGTAACAAACCAATACGGTCTTGGGTATCTTCACCTAAACCGACAATACCGCCACTACACACTTTCATACCTGTTTGACGCACAATATCTAAAGTATTTAAGCGGTCATCAAAGCTGCGAGTACTAATCACATTGGGATAATACTCACGCGATGTGTCTAGGTTGTGGTTGTAATAATCCAAACCTGCATCTTTTAAGCGTTCTGCTTGAGATTGATTCAACATCCCTAAAGTCATGCAAGTTTCTAAGCCCAATGCTTTGACTTCACGTACCATTTCTAAAACATACGGCATATCGCGTTCATGCGGATTACGCCATGCAGCACCCATACAAAAGCGTGAAGAACCTGATGCTAAGGCTTCTTTAGCTTCTTGAATGACTTTATCCACTGCAATACGTTTTTCAGCTTCAAGCTGTGAATCATAATGCGCAGACTGCGAGCAATATTTGCAATCTTCAGGGCATTTGCCTGTTTTAATAGACAATAAGGTACTGACTTGTACGGTATTGGCAGCAAAATGTTGGCGATGCACACGTTGTGCTTCAAAGACTAAATCCAGAAAAGGCTGTTCATATAACTGCTGAATTTCTTCCCGAGTCCAATCATTGCGTACTGACATAAGTAAAAGTCCATCATCCCTATTATTCATAGTCTGTATCATACACAAATAGTTGGAATCAGAAAGGCATAATCTCCCAATTTCATGGCTAATATTCGACAGTATGGAAACAAAAATATGCAGTCGATTTGGTTGCAAACTTAAGCAATTTTAATACTATTTCGCTGCAAAATTTATTTTTAAGCATTTTTATTTTGCAATGAATTGGTCACTAAAATTCAGTTAACTGCATAAATTGGCAAGTAACCTGCAGCCAAAATATCGTACCATTTGGGTGGTAGTTTTTGTTTAAATTTTAGGCTGTTTAAGCAATTGTTCCTGAATCGCCCAATCAATATGGATTTGCACAATCTCATCATGCTGTGCTCGCGTTTGCTGCAAAGTTTGCAAAATCTGTGCTGAAAATGGGGCATTTCCAACCCCGATGGCAATATTACGCATAAAACTTTGATAGCCTGTACGACGCAATGGACTACCTTCAGTTTTGGCTAAAAACGTGCTTTCATCCCATTGCCATAAATCTAGCAAGCTGACTTGATCTAAGGCATGTCGAGGGTGAAAATCCTCCACCGTAGTGACTTGTGCAAAGCTATTCCACGGACAAATCAGTTGGCAATCATCACAACCAAACACCCGATTACCAATACCACGACGTAATTCTTCAGGAATAATACCCTGATATTCAATGGTCAAATAAGCAATACATTTACGCGCATCCAACATATAAGGTTCAACAATGGCCTGCGTTGGACAAATGTCGATGCAGGCTGTGCAAGAACCGCAATGCGAGGTTGCAGGCGGATCAAAAGGCAAATCTAGTGAAGTAAACAACTCGCCCAATACAAAAAAAGATCCAGATTTTTTATGAATCAGTAAGGTATGTTTACCTGTCCAACCCATACCAGCACTTTCTGCCAGTGACTTTTCAAAAATCGGGGCTGAGTCCGCAAAGGGGCGTGATTCAAAATTCCCCACTTTTTCACGAATACGGGTGGCAAGAGTTTTTAGGCGTCCGCGCATGACTTTGTGATAATCGCGCCCACGTGCATAACGGGCAATAATTGCAGAGTTAGGTGCATCGGGAATGTGTCGTGGACGTGGTGTTTCCACCAAATAATTCATCCGCACACAAATAATACTTTTTGTATTCGGGACTAACAGTGTGGGATTAGCGCGCTTGTCTAAATTTTCTTCTAGAAACTTCATATCGCCATGATAGCCACGTTTTAAATATTCCTGAAAACGTGCTAATTCTGCTTGAGCATCTGGTTTGGCAATGACACAATCAGCAAAACCAAGCGCCAAAGCTTGAGCTTTAATCCACGCTTTCAAGGCGGCTGGATCGTCTTGATGCAGAGAAATATGTGCTGAAGTGGTGGATGTTGCCATAACAAAATAGAAGGGAAGAAAATGCCGCAGCAAGTGTACCATAGCCCTGTTTATCATAGTCAAAGTATTCAAGCGTGGGAGCAGCGCTGGTTTGCCCGTCAAAATAGTTCTTACGGTTTAATGCAGCAAGTGGCGTGGACACTGCATTTACAAATTCGCAAAATTTTTGCAAAACAGCCATCTACAATACAAAAAATTGCTGTGTGTTGTGGACAAGGCAATAACGCAGGCGATGGCTATTTAACTGCAAAATATTTAAAACAAGCAGGTTTTCAAGTCGATATTTATGCCGCAACACGCGGTTCATCGGCAGATTTACATCAGGCTTTTTTAGAAGCTCAGACAGAACAAGTCAATATAATTCAAGGTTTTGCATTTCAACAAAGTTATGACTGCTATATTGATGCATTATTTGGTATTGGTTTAGATCGTCCTTTAAATGATGAGTGGCAGTCGCTTATTCACGCAATGAATCAACAAGCGGGTTTAAAAATTGCGGTTGATATTCCAAGCGGTTTAAATGCCAACACGGGGCAGCCATTGCCATGTGCAATTAAAGCCGATTACACCTTTACAGCTTTGGGTTTGAAAGCAGGGTTATTTACAGGGCAGGCACAGGAATATACTGGACTGGTCGATGTGCTGGATTTGATTCCAGCCGATGCAGAACTCAAAGCGTTGGCCCAACTCACACCACATTTGATTCAATTACCCGCACGGCAGGCTTTTGGACACAAAGGCAGTTATGGGCATGTGTTGATTGTGGGCGGACATGCGCAAATGGGTGGTGCGGTGATGATGGCTGCAGAAGCCGCATCAAGCGCAGGTGCAGGGAAAGTGACTGTGGTCTGTCATGCCAAACATCATGTGGCGATATTAAGCCGTGCGCCGAATTTAATGTTGCGGGATATAGACGCACTGACAGGCGCAGAAATTCAGCACTTAATTTCACAGGTCGATGCCGTGAGTTTAGGGATGGGACTAGGACGAGATGCTTGGGCAGAACAGCATTATGCAGACTGGTTTGCCGCACTAAATCAGTCCGAGGTAGAAGTAGTTTACGATGCCGATGCCTTGTGGTTTTTGGCGAAACAAGCGCATTCATCGCATCATCCAGCCCAACTAAAACCGAACAGTTATGCCACACCACATTCAGGTGAGGCTGCGACCTTGCTCAATACTACGGTTGCAGCCATTGAAGCAGACCGTATTGCCGCGATTCAGCAATTGCAGCAACGCTATGCAGGCGATTGGGTGTTAAAAGGTTCAGGTAGTTTGACTTTGCAAGCTGCATCTACAGAACCGCAAGCAAGTTCATTGTGGATTTGTACCGCAGGCAATCCTGGTATGGGTACAGGTGGTATGGGCGATGTGTTGGCAGGCATGATTGCCAGTTTAAAAGCCCAGTTTCATCATAAAATTCAATTGCATGAAATTGTCATGTTACATGCCTTGGCGGGGGATGTATTGGCACAGCAGGGCATGCGCGGTTTACAGGCACAGCACATGAGCCAAGCGATTTATCAGGTTGTGAATCGGTAAAATATAAGCGATGGCGATGCTGATTTAGCGACGTCTGGAGCTTGAACGACTACGTCCGCGTGCCATACCACCCAAGGCATTGAGCACAGCCAATTTGGTCATACTGCCCGATGCATGAGCATGGCAAATTGCAGCAGCCAAAGCATCGGCAGCATCTTGTTGTGGTTTGATGGATAGATTTAATAATTTCATGACCATCATTTGTACTTGTTCTTTATCGGCAGCGCCATAACCCACGACAGATTGTTTAATTTGACGAGCGGTATATTCCGCCACTTGTAAATCTAAATTTACCAAAGCGGCAATCGCTGCCCCGCGAGCCTGTCCCAATTTTAAGGCAGAGTCTGGGTTTTGCGCCATAAACACTTGTTCAACTGCTGCTTCAGTCGGGCCGTGAAATTTCACAATCCGTTCAATCCCTGCAAAAATCCGCTTTAAGCGTTCGGGCATTTCACTGGTTTCGGTGCGAATGGTTCCTGCATCTACAAAACGTAATTTAGCGCCATCACGTTCAATAATGCCGTAGCCCGTTAGACGAGAACCAGGGTCGATTCCAATAATAAGTGACATGCCAAGCCTTAAAAAATTACATCAAGTTGAATTATAGGAGTTTAAATCTCTTTTGTGTGGAGTAATTTCAAAACATTCGGTCAGTAAGCTGCCGTTTAAACAATTAGCATGTATCCTTTGCCATATTTTCAATTTTGGACTTCATTTTATTTTAAGTTTTGAGGCGTATATTTTATATACGGTAGCAAATGAGAGCGGCAATGAAGTGGATTAATAGGCTAAAACAGTGGGCGAAGCAAATTAAACGAAATGTTTATGCGGTTTGGTTTGTCGCACGTGATCCTGAAACGCCGTTTATGGCAAAGCTTTTGGCATTGTTGGTCGCTGCTTATGCCATTTCTCCCATTGATTTAATTCCAGACTTTATACCTGTTTTGGGTTATTTAGATGACCTGATTTTAGTGCCATTGGGCATCATGTTGGTATTGCGTTTAGTACCTGCTGAAGTAATGCAGCGTTGTCGCTTACAAGCCGATGCGATCAGTCAAAAACCGAGCAGTTATATTGCAGCATCAGTTTTTATTGCGTTGTGGTTATTATTGGCTTATGCCGCATATTTTTATCTTTATCGTTTAAATATATAGACGTATTAAGTCTGTTATTGGGTGATGATGAAAATATTAATGACAGACTTAACCTTTAAAAATACAATAATGCCCATATTGAAACAACAGCGAATCAAAAAGCTTGATCCCGATGAAGCACTTGGTTACTGCATTTTATTTATTTTGTTGAGATTAGATTAATTTTCATGAAATTATTTCTTATTGTTCTAATTGGCTTAGTTCTTGAAGTCTTCGTCTGGATTGGTGTGGGCGACCTAGTGGGGAGCATGTGGTACGTGTTCTTTTGGTTTGTCGCTGCTTTCTTCATTGGTTTGAACCTGATTCGTAAATATTCTGCAGGCGTGATGCCACAAATGCAGCAAATGCAAATGGGGCAGATGAGTGCCGATCCTGCGCTGAGCAATAATTTACCTAAAATTTTTGCGGGTTTTTTATTGATGATTCCAGGATTAATTAGCGATGTTTTGGCATTGCTGGTGATGATTCCTGCCGTACAAAATGCCTTTAAAGCGGCAATGATGAAAGCCATGATGAAACGTCAGCAAGCCATGATGGATCAAATGATGGGTGGCATGATGGGCGATATGAATGGCATGGGCGGAGCAGGTCAAAACCCGTTTGCAGATTTAATGCGCCAAATGCAAGACATGCAAAATCAGCAGGGTGGTGGTCGTGATTCCAGTATTATTGATGGTGAAGCACGTGAAATTACCCCCGATGCGAAAAAAATTGAAATGAAAGATGTCAATCCACCTAAATAATATGGGTGATGCTTGAGATCAAACCGAATCGTGCTGATTCGGTTTTTTTATGGGTATTTTTTGGTGAATATGCACGTGAGTGTTTAAACATTGAGGTGTGCATTTAAAGCCTTATTTATTCTCCTACCGCACAAGGTATAATCGGACTTTCAATTCTCCTAATGTATTTATGTCTTTGTTATTCACCATTTGTTCGCTGCATTTTGTGGCACAGCTTAGCCCAGGCCCAGATGTTTTATTAATTGCCAAAAGTGCAGCCAGCAATACCCGCCGTAATACCTTGCAGATTATTGCGGGTATTTCATCAGGGATTGTGGTGTGGGTGGTGCTGACCTTATTAGGTTTTACGGTTTTGGTGCAGCAATTTCCTTGGATTCAGCAAGTCTTAATGCTGATTGGCGGTTTATTTCTTGCCAAAATGGGATGGGGCATGTTGTCGGGCGGTTGGCATAGTTGGCAGCAGCGCAAACAGTTTGATGATACTCAAGTGCAAATTCCAGCCGCAAAAAACTACTTTTTATTGGGGCTATTCACCAATTTATCTAATCCGAAAACCTTAATTTATTTTAGTAGTGTATTTGCTTTGGCGTTGAGTTCATCGGCAAGTGCATCTTTGAAAGCCCAATTGGCAGTGATTATTCCAATCCAAACTTTTGTGACATTTACACTATTTATGTTGCTACTTTCTACACCAAAAATGAAAAAGTTATATCAGCGTTCAGGCAGTTATATTGATATGGTCTCGGGCGGATTATTTTTATTATTTGCTGTGTGGTTGTGGTTAGATGCACTGCGTATGTTTTAAAACATAGGTTTTGATGCCAATTAGTTAGATGATTTGATGTTGTCCAAAGCCAAGTTTGACGATTTTTTATTCAGTATTTCGGTTGCAGTCGTGTTTTCAGTTTTATCTAAATGATTGGGCTGATAAGTACGGTTTGATTGCAAAGTTGCTTCGGTATTTTCCGAACCTTGGTATTTACGACTACGGTTGGCACGTTCTCGCAAGCCACCTTTTTTAATGAGTTGCACCACTTTAACTTTACTCCGTGTAATAAAAAAATATGTGCTGAAAGCCAAGCTTGAGTCTAAACTTCAAGTAATCGAGCATGCAGAATTTTAGCATGGCATACCTATTTTAGATGGATAAAGTGACTGTTTATTCAAAAATACGATTTGCGCGAATAGCAGAACTTTGACATTCTAATTCACAAGCGATTGTGTCAGTTAAATCATCCAAAGGATGCAGGCTACAAAGTGTCACAGTTGCTTAAACAAAATTACACTGCATCAGGGTAGATGGTGTAACAATAAAAACAAGAATTACAGTGAAGTAGGAGAATACCTATGCTGTATCATCAGTATCGTTGCGCATGTTGCAATCGGGTGGTGGAATCATCAGAAAAAGAATGTGGTACTTGTGGTTCACACAATATTCGTAGTCCTTATGGTTTCTGGTTATTCTGTATTTTGGCATGCTTGGCAGCAGCCGTTGTGTTTAAAGTCGTGCATGTTTATTTGCAAGATCATCAAGAAGTGCCCGTGCAACAATCGGTGCTTGAGGTGATTCGTACGCAATAAGTGCTGCATCCAAGCTTAACGCTTATTTCGTCTATACAAGATTTCAAAAAATCCTGAATCATTAAATGGCTCAGGATTTTATTCAACTGTTTTTTCAATATTGAAGAGACTCACCATTTTATTCTTCAATATGGATGAGCAATTTAAAAAGATTAGCGACTTAAGAAGTCAGCTTGGTTGATTGCAGACAGTGCAGCATTCACCTCAAAAATCTTGCCACGAATATTCTTCACGCCAAAACTTTCTAAACGTGCAGTGTGCATTTTTAAATAGCGTTCAGCATTGGCCGCATGATCAAACAGATAGATTCCACCGGCTTCCTGTGTTTGACTGTTCTCAGTCCAAATTTTCCAAAGCATGCCAGTTTCTAGGTTAATGCTTTCTGCAAGTTCACGGTACGCTTGGCTCATGCTTTCGCCAAATGGGCCTTCAGAAGGGAAATCGACTTGAAGAATAACCGCCATAATAAACTCCTACATCATTATCTTAGATGAGTATTTAAAAAATCTCAGGAATGATTCACTATAACATATTCGTATTTTGTATATTGTGGTTTGACAGCTAAATTTTAGGCATAAAAAAGCCCACCGAAGTGAGCTTGATAAAACTGAAAAGTTTTACATTACAGACCTGCAGAAGCTTTTAACGCCTCAACTTTGTCAGTTTTTTCCCATGTAAATGCAGTGTCAGAACCTTGACGACCAAAGTGACCATAGGCTGCAGTTTGCTTATACATCGGTTGTAACAGGTTCAACATGTTGGTAATGCCGTATGGACGTAAATCGAAGTGTTCACGTACTAAAGCAATAATCAACTCATCTGCCACTTTTGCAGTGTTGAAGGTGTTGATTGAAATTGATGTTGGCTCTGCAACACCAATAGCATAAGACACCTGAATTTCACATTTGTCTGCCAAGCCAGCTGCCACAATATTCTTTGCAACATAACGACCTGCGTAAGCAGCAGAACGGTCAACTTTAGATGGGTCTTTACCAGAGAATGCACCGCCACCATGACGTGCCATGCCGCCGTAAGTATCGACAATGATTTTACGACCAGTTAAACCGCAGTCACCGACAGGGCCGCCAATCACAAACATACCTGTTGGGTTGATGTGGAATTTGGTGTCTGCATGGAACATTTCTGCAGGAATCACTTTTTTCACAATTTCTTCAATTACCGCTTCTTTAAGCTGAATTTGCGAAATTTCAGGATCGTGCTGAGTAGATAACACCACCGCGTCCAAACGTACAGGCACACCATTTTCATAAGCAAAAGTCACCTGACTTTTTGCATCTGGGCGTAACCACGGCAAAGCACCACTGCGACGTAATTCAGCTTGCTTTTCCATTAAGCGGTGTGCGTAAGAAATTGGGGCAGGCATTAATACATCAGTTTCACGGCTGGCGTAACCAAACATCAAACCTTGGTCACCTGCGCCTTGATCTTCAGGCTTTTGACGGTCTACACCTTGTGCAATTTCAGGTGATTGTTTACCAATCATGTTAATGACCGCACAGGTTGAACCATCAAAACCTAAGTCAGAATGATGGTAACCAATGCCATTTACGGTTTGACGAACAACGGCTTCAAAATCGACATTTGCAGTTGTTGTGATTTCACCTGCCAGTACAACCGCACCCGTTTTTACAAGCGTTTCACAAGCAACCCGCGCATAAGGGTCTTCTTTTAAGATTGCATCCAAAATGGCATCACTGATTTGGTCAGCCATTTTATCTGGATGGCCTTCGCTTACAGATTCCGAGGTAAATACAGCGTACTCGCGCATAAGTCCTATCACAGTTAAATTCAAAAGACGCAATATGTTACATCGAGTTAGACTTTAGGACTAGCGCATTACGACTAAATTGGCTGAATTTATTTCAATTCAATGACTTTTTATCGCATATCTTTAGCTAAAAAATAGATAAAGTATCGGTAGGACTATATTGTGACTCAAAAATATTCATGTTGGCTAAAGTATGCTGTCATAATTTTAAACTAAGGAGCACCTTGTTTTTAAGTGGTGAATCATTTTTAAAAACAATATTGTAGATGGGTAATTTAAAGACTTTGAATTGACTTTATCTGCATCAAGCTGCATTTTCAAAAGCTGTTTTAAAATTTTGGACGATGGCTGTGATTCAATTTATTGTGTGAAAAGTGAATAAAATTCAAGATGTGTTAAAATCTGTCTATTATTTCTACAGAATACTGTTGTGTTTTAACTTGTTGCTAGGCATTTGATTGGAGTTGCTGCAAGAGCGACATCACAATTCCATCCTGCGTCTATAAATTGAAATATCTATACTTTAGAATTTTGCCAAGAATAGAGCTTAACACGGCAATTAGCTATTTTCTTGTTGTTATAAACGTGAAAACGTCTTTGAATTTGCACGAAAAATACCCTGAATGGGAATTAATGCGGAAATATTGTTGCATAGGCTTTACCCCTCAGGCGTTTTTTTGAGAGAATAGCGGCTGTTTTGAATTCTATTCATCTTCTTCTATTTAACGATTTTTTGTGGACTCTGACCTATGACGACCCCGCTTAACGAACGTCGTATTGCAAACGCAATTCGTGTATTGGCAATGGATGCTGTGCAAAAAGCAAATTCAGGACATCCAGGTGCACCGATGGGGATGGCAGATATTGCCGATGTGGTGTGGCGTGAATTTTTGAATCACAACCCAACCAATCCACAATGGGCAAACCGCGACCGTTTTGTATTGTCTAATGGTCATGGTTCAATGTTGCAATATGCGTTGTTGCATTTAACAGGTTATGATCTTTCAATCGAAGATTTAAAAGCGTTCCGTCAGTTACACTCTAAAACACCTGGCCACCCAGAATTGGGTTATGCACCAGGGATTGAAACCACCACTGGTCCACTCGGTCAGGGGATTGCCAATGCTGTTGGTTTTGCTTTAGCAGAAAAAACACTGGCTGCACAATTTAATAAAGAAGATATTCAGGTTGTAGACCATTTCACTTACTGTTTCTTGGGTGATGGTTGCTTAATGGAAGGTGTTTCACACGAAGCATGTTCATTGGCAGGTACTTTAGGTTTAGGCAAGCTGGTTGTTTATTATGATGACAACGGCATTTCTATTGATGGTGAAGTAGAAGGCTGGTTCTCTGACGATACCGAACAACGTTTCTTATCTTACGGCTGGCAAGTCTTAAAAGTTGATGGTCACGATGCCGATGCAATTCGTGCTGCAACGGTTGAAGCAAAAGCTGAAACGCAAAAACCGACTATTATTATTTGTAAAACTGTTATTGGTTTAGGTTCGCCAAACAAACAAGGTAAAGAAGACTGTCACGGTGCGCCATTAGGCCATGATGAAATCGCTTTGACGCGTCAAGCATTAGGTTGGACAGATGAAGCGTTTGTAATTCCTGAAGATGTATATGCCGCTTGGGATGCGAAAGCTAAAGGTGCAGAAGCAGAAGCAGCATGGAATACAACTTTTGATGCCTATGCAGCAAAATATCCAACGGAAGCTGCAGAACTTAAACGCCGTTTAAGCGGTGAACTACCTGCAGAATTCATCGCGCAGGCAGATGCGTTTATTGCTGAAACCAATGCTAAAGCTGAAACTATTGCAACGCGTAAAGCCAGCCAAAATACTTTGCAAGCATTTGGCCCATTATTGCCTGAATTATTGGGTGGTTCTGCAGACTTGGCAGGTTCAAACTTAACCCTTTGGAAGGGTTGCCAAGGCGTTCAGGACAATGCAGCAGGGAACTACGTGCATTATGGCGTACGTGAGTTTGGTATGACTGCTATTGCAAATGGTGTAGCACTTCACGGTGGTTTCATTCCTTACGTTGCAACATTCTTAATGTTTATGGAATATGCGCGTAATGCCGTGCGTATGTCTGCATTAATGAAGCAACGTGTGATTCATGTGTATACCCACGACTCGATTGGTTTGGGTGAAGATGGTCCAACACACCAACCGATTGAACAAATTGCATCTTTACGTGGTACGCCAAACTTAAATACATGGCGTCCAGCAGATACCGTTGAAGCGGCTATTTCTTGGAAATCTGCATTAGTACGCAGCGAAGGTCCAACTGCTTTAATTTTCTCACGTCAAAACTTGCCATTCCAAACTCGTACTCAAGCGCAAATTGAGAACGTGGCAAAAGGTGGTTATGTCTTGGCTGAAGAAAAAGGTGAATTGAAAGCCATTATTATTGCAACAGGTTCAGAAGTGGGCTTGGCAATGGAAGCATACGCGCAGCTTGAAGGTGTACGTGTTGTGTCTATGCCGTGTGCAGAAGAATTTGTGAAGCAAGATGCAGCATATCGTGAAGCGGTATTGCCATCACATATTCGTGCACGTGTTGCGGTTGAAGCAGCGCATGTAGACTACTGGTGGAAGTTTGTCGGCTTAGACGGTAAAGTTATTGGTATGACAACTTATGGTGAATCTGCACCTGCAAAAGACTTGTATCAGTACTTTGGCATTACCACTGAAGCGGTTGTTGCTGCAGTAAAAGAATTAACAGCTTAATTTTTTAATCCAGTGTTTTTAAAGGCGTTCCTGCAAAGGGACGTCTTTTATTTTTGCATATTTGTTTGGTATTCGATGTGATGATCCAACAAATTTTGTCAGTGTAAGTCAGGTTTGTGAATAAACCTCTGTGTAATTGAGTGAGATGAGAAATGAGTTTGTACGAGCAAATTAATGATGAAGTCACTTTAATGGATGCGGGTGAGCAAAAGTGGATTGGACAAGATTTACCACTTGAAGCTATGGTGGCGGTAGAGTTGTTGTTACAGGATTTGGCTGAAGATCAGCAAATCAAAATTCGCCGTAAGAACCATGAAAAGCAATCAGGCTTAAAGCAAGTTGATCGTATTTTGATTGAGAAGCTTTAATCTATTGCGATGAATGCGGTGCATTAAATGGTGTATCGTCAAAAATAGCTTTATTCTATGCGTAGGGTAAAGCTTTTTTTATTGCTGAAAAATAGTTTATAAAATAGCCTAAGCATAATATGAATGATGCATAATCAATAAAATGATTCGATGCAAAAATAATCAGGCAATATCAAAGCATGCAGACAACTATATTAGATCATCAATTTAAGCACATCGACATTGTCGCGTTAAGTGAAATCCAATTTGAGCAATGGCAACCACTTTGGCAGGGTTATCAGCAATTTTATCAGGTGCAATTAAGTGATGAGGTTACGCAAAATACGTGGTCAAAACTAATTAATCCACACAGTACGCATATTTATGGTTTTGCTGCCGTATATCAAACTCAAGTTGTGGCAATTGTGCATGTAATTGAACATGACAGTTGTTGGACGCTTAAACCTTATGCCTATTTGCAAGATTTATATACCTTGCCTGAGTACAGAGGGATGGGAATTGCTCAGCAGCTTATTCAGCAGGTGAATCAAACAGCGCAACAGCGTGAATGTGATCGGGTATATTGGCTGACTCATGAAGATAATTTACAGGCACGGCAGTTGTATGATCGTGTCGCAAAAAGAACAGGTTTTATTCAATATCGCAGCCCTGCAACAGCGATGTAAAACGCGCATGCATATTTTTACAAATTTATCGTTTCAGTCATGCAACATACTGTTTTATCTTTAATCCTGTATTTGCAGCAAAAATCTATAAACTAAACCTCATTGAAACGTATCAACACTTTTAGAGATGAACAATATGAACATGAAATCGATTGCTTTAGGTTTGGCTATCGCGTCTGCAGCAACAATGACAATGGCTAAACCAGTGGCTTATCAAATTGACCCAACGCATACTGCTACTGTATTTACTTGGGATCACTTCGGTTTTTCTACGCCATCAGGTAACTTCTCAGACATTCAAGGTACTATCAACATTGATGAGAAAAAACCTGCTAACTCATCTGTGAATGTGACGATTCCATTAAGTAGCATCAACACCAACGTAAAAGCTTTAGATGAGCACTTAATGGCAGCAGATTGGTTTGATGCAGCAAAATATCCAACCATTACTTTTAAAAGTACAAAAGTTGAAACTCAAGACAAGAAAAACTTTAAAATCACAGGTGATTTAACGGTTAAAGGTGTAACTAAGCCAGTGGTACTTGACGCAGTATTGAACAAACAAGGTCCACACCCAATGACTCAGGCAGCGACTGTTGGTTTTAATGCAACAACATCATTCAACCGTTCTGCATTTGGTATCGCAAGCTATGTACCAAACGTGGGTGATAAAATTACTGTTAACATCACTACTGAAGCATCTGTAGCTGCAAAAAAATAAGCAGTTGTAATTTGATCAAAAAGCATCATTTTTTAAATGGTGCTTTTTTTATGTCTGTGATTTCATCTACATGACTTTGATGTTAGTAATTTTAGGTCTATGACTTGTAAATCTATGTAGATAAATGGCTTTTTCTGTTTTTCTTTTTGTCCATCTGTACATCCCAAATATAAAAAAATGCGAACCGAAGTTCGCATTTTCATTCATCATGTTGAGGTTAAAAGCTTAACTTAGAAGAAGCCTGCAGGTTTAGTTGAATAACTTACCAACAAGTTTTTGGTTTGTTGATAATGTTCTAACATCATCTTATGGTTTTCACGGCCAATACCTGACTTTTTATAACCACCGAAAGCTGCATGCGCAGGGTAAATGTGGTAACAGTTCGTCCAAACGCGACCCGACTGAATAGCACGACCTGCACGGTAAGAAGTGTGCGCAGAACGTGACCAAACACCTGCACCTAAACCGTAAATGGTGTCATTGGCAATTTTAATGGCTTCATCGAAGTCTTTAAATGTGGTCACAGAAAGCACTGGGCCAAAAATCTCTTCTTGGAAAATTTTCATGTCGTTGGTGCCTTTGAAAATTGTCGGCTCAATATAGAAACCGCTGCCAACTTCATGACGCTCACCACCACCTGTTAACACTTGTGCACCTTCGGCACGACCTGTCGCAATACAACCCAAGATTTTGTCCTGTTGTTCTTGCGATGCTTGTGCACCAATCATCGTTTCAGTATCAAGCGGGTGACCTGTTTTAATACGTTTAACACGTTCAATGGCTTTTTCAAGGAAACGGTCAGCAATACTTTCCTGCACGAGCGCACGCGATGGACAAGTACAAATTTCACCCTGATTCAGCGCGAACATAGCAAAGCCTTCGAGTGCTTTGTCTAGGTAGTCATCATCTTGCGCCATAACATCTTCAAAGAAAAGATTTGGAGATTTACCACCAAGCTCCAAAGTCACTGGAATGATGTTTTCAGTGGCGTATTGCATGATCAATTGACCGACCTGAGTCGAACCTGTGAATGCAATTTTGGCAATACGTGGATTGGTTGCCAATGGGCGACCCACTTCTACACCGTAACCATTGACTACGTTTAATACGCCTGCTGGCAATAAATCTTGAATGAGTTCGACTAAAACTAAAATGCTGGCAGGGGTTTGTTCTGCAGGTTTAAGTACAATACAGTTACCCGCAGCCAAAGCAGGTGCAAGTTTCCATGTTGCCATTAAAATTGGGAAGTTCCATGGAATAATTTGCCCCACAACGCCCAACGGCTCATGAAAGTGATAGGCAATGGTATCTTCATCAATTTCAGAAATTCCGCCTTCTTGGGCACGAATACAGCCCGCAAAATAACGGAAATGGTCAATCGCCAATGGAATGTCGGCAGCCAATGTTTCCCGAACAGGCTTACCATTATCCCATGTTTCTGCCACTGCCAATAATTCTAGATTTTGTTCTAAACGATCTGCAATTTTAAGCAGAATGTTGGAGCGTGTGGTTGGAGATGAGCTGTTCCATTGTGCTTTGGCTTTATGGGCTGCATCTAAAGCCAGTTCAATGTCTTCTGCCGATGAGCGTGGGACTTTGGTAAATACTTTGCCATCTACAGGAGAGATATTTTCAAAGTATTCGCCTTTTACAGGGGCGACCCACTCGCCACCAATAAAGTTTTCGTATTGTGCTTTAAATTGAACTTTTGAACCGGGTTGATTGGGATCTACGTAACGCATAATTCTCTTCCTTTGATGGTTTTTTATAATCTGCCGTCATCTTTACCTTTTAGCACAATCCTGTGTCTAAAATCAGGTTAAATTTACGGCTAAGGTATAAGGTACTTTAGTACGTTATTTGTTTAGCATACCAATATAAGGTTGGAAAAAGGTTGGAAAGTTGCAGGTTTACAAGCAGCGAACAAATCCTTACAAAAGTAAGCAGTACAATGGATGTAATGCCCACAGGATTGTGAGAATCAATAATGATGAAAAAACAAGACCTATTGGAAAAAAGACAGCATATTGAACAGCTTAGACAAAGAAGTAGTTTATCGCCGCTGCATGCGCAGCAAATTCAGCAGAGTATTTTAAATTCTTGGCAACGCTCTGAAATTGCAGAAATTCCTGTAGATCGGCAGGCTGCTCCGTTAAATTCCAGTTTATCGCATCCGCAAGGCGGTTCGGCTTTACAGAGAGCTGTGCAAAATTGCGCAGAAGATTTAAAACATATCGCGCAGCAGTCCGACATGGTGGCAGCCGTGGGCGATGTGGGCAGTACGATTA
This sequence comes from Acinetobacter sp. YH16053, assembly GCF_013417035.1. Lineage (NCBI taxonomy): Bacteria > Pseudomonadati > Pseudomonadota > Gammaproteobacteria > Moraxellales > Moraxellaceae > Acinetobacter > Acinetobacter sp. YH16053. Next base: position 45,201 of record NZ_VPEP01000008.1, on the reverse strand, counting down.
TTTGGACGGCAGCGAGCGCTCAAATGCGTAATGTGGCGGAACGAGTACATTTTGTAGAGGGTGGACAGTGGCGTGAAGAGTTGGTGGGTACCAATGCTTTGGCTTTGTCACTCAAAACTCAGCAAGCCAGTTGTGTGTTTTCCAGTGAACATTATATGTCATCGTTACATGACTGGGTTTGTTATGCCGCACCAATTTTAGACCCACATTCCAAACAAGTGTTGGGCGTGATTGATTTATCGACCACTTGGAAAAATCATAACAGTTTGGGTTTGTTGGCAGCAGAGCGCTGTGCTTCTTTAATTCAAAATGCGTTGCTGGAACAGCAAAAACAGCAGCTTTATATTCGCGCGTTTCGTGTGCCACAGGTGTTATTTAATGGCAAAGTGGTGGTGATGACACCGCGTCAAATTGAAATATTGGTGATTTTGGCACTTTGCCCACAAGGCATGAGTTTAGACACTTTACACCAAGCACTATATGGTGAGCGTAAAGTCAGCATGGGAACGCTAAAAGCTGAAATGTCGCAATTACGCGATATTTTAGGGGGGATGCTCGGCTCGCGTCCTTACCGAGTTTTGGCGCATATTGAAGCCGATTTTTTACAAGCTGAGCAGGCTTTAGATGCAGGTTATGTGCAGTCTGCCTTGCAAACGTGTGCAGGGGTATTTTTGGCGAAAACTGAAAGTCCATTTTTATGCGCATGGCGAGATTGTTTAGAATCACGCCTGAGTGATGCCATTTTTAATGCACAAGATACCGATGTATTGCTGAAACATTTGGCGCATAGCCCTGAAGCGATTGATGCGGTAGAGCGTTTAATTGAACTGATGCCAAAGCATCATCCTGCACATCAAATTTTATTAAAATACAAAGCCTAAATGACGAATCAAGTCTTTAGGCTTTCATTTCACTGTCCTTTAGTCTTACTGTTTTTTTTAGTTTTTACAGCCCCTTGCGGTTTAACCAGTCAAACAAGGACTGATACACTTCCGCACGGACTTCTGGCGCAGAAAGCACCAAATCATGCACGCCATCTTCAATTTGGCAAAGCTGAATATCACCATGCATGTGATGCCCATATTTTTGCATATCCGCAACATCTAAAATTACGTCAGTACGTTGCGCAATCTCATTCCATTGGCGTGGATAACTACTTTGACTCGCATGCATAATTAAGGTTGGTACACCCAAATGCACACTGGCATGAATTTCTTTTTGTGCTTCATGAATTGCACGTACAAAACTTAATCGCACTTTAGGATAGCGCGGTTTTTTCCATTCCAAGTTAAATAGCCATTCACCATGATATTGCTTGTGTAGACTTGGCACATAAAATGGATTGAGGTGACTTGGAAATTTCATTTCTGGCAGTAATTTGCCTAATTGGCTTAGACGAGGAATGCCGACTTTTTTCTCAATTTCGCTCATATTGAAATCATAAAAAGGGCTGTTACACCATAAACCACGAATCAGTGGATGATTGGGATGATGTGCTACATATAACGTGGTGATTAATCCACCTGTTGAATGTCCCGCCAAAATCACTGAGTCATGTTCTTCTGCGGCAATTTGCTCAAGTGCAGCGGAAATTTCTGCATCATATTCAGACAAGCTGCGCACGTTGTACCAATGCTGATGTGACAAATGCGAACGCCCGTATTTGCGCAAATCTAAGGCATAAAAGTCGTAGCCGTACTGATTAAACTGGTCTGCCATTTCAGTTTGAAAGAAATAGTCAATAAAACCATGAATATAAAGTACGGCTTTACGGGTTTCCTGTTCAGCTTTTTTGCGTACCAAGGTAGCAATCACTTTGCCTTCATAATCAGATGGAAAATCCAGCGTCATTTGTTGGTAATCGGCACCCAAAATATCGGGTTGATAGCTTGGTGTTGTTTTTTGTTTTTTACTTAACAGCATAAGGTGTTCGTCATCCATTTTATTTTGACTATATCCTTGATGAGCTGTGCGCATTTGTCAAATTGAATTATGCAAACCCTCTGCATCTAAATCGCTTTAGTTTTATGCTGCGAGTTCATTTTGTTCTGAACAGCAAAAAAAGCAGAACGCATCTGAGATGGTTCTGCCAAAGGGAAGGATAAAAATAAAACAGCAAAAGAGGAAAATTGAAAAAAAGGATGGGAGATGCTGAGCAAATCTTGATTCACTCAGCAGGAGATTCAAATTACATCGCGGCTTTAAAAATTTCGACCACTTGTGCATGATTGGCTTTACGTGGGTTGGTGAGCATGCAGGCATCTTTTTGTGCATTTTCAGCCATAATCGCCAAGTCATCTTCTTTCACGCCTAACTCTGCTAAACCTGTTGGAATACCAATTGAGCTAGATAATTCACGAATTGCATCAATTGCGGCATAGGCGGCTTCTGTGGTGGTTAATCCGTCAGTATTGACTCCCATCAATTCTGCAATATCTGCATAACGCTCAGGGCAGGCAATCAGGTTAAATTCGCAAACATGCGGCAGTAAAATTGCATTACAGACGCCGTGCGGCAAGTTGTAGAAACCACCGAGTTGATGCGCCATGGCATGCACATAACCCAATGAGGCATTATTAAATGCCATACCAGCCAAATATTGCGCATAGCTCATGGCATCACGTGCTTCAATATTTTCACCATTTGCCACGGCAGGGCTAAGCCACTGGCTAATCATACGAATAGCTTTTTCAGCGCAGGCATCGGTAATAGGATTGGCTGCAGTTGAAACGTAGGCTTCTACAGCATGGGTTAAGGCATCCATGCCTGTTGCTGCGGTTAAACCTGCAGGTTTGGCAATCATGAGTTTTGGATCATCAATGGCGATGAGTGGTGTGCAGCGCCAATCGACAATTGCCATTTTAACGTGCGTGTCGGTATTGGTAATGATACAGAAACGGGTCATTTCCGATGCTGTACCTGCTGTGGTGTTAATGGCAATTAGTGGAGTCATTGGCACGGTACTTTTATCAATGCCTTCATAATCACGAATATGCCCACCACCTGCGGTAACTAAGCCAATGCCTTTGGCACAGTCGTGTGAAGAACCGCCACCTAAAGACACAATAAAGTCGCATTGATTGGCATTGTAGGCATCGACACCTTTATGTACGTTAATGTCGGTTGGGTTTGGCTCAGCACCTGCAAAGATATGGCTAGCAACGCCTGCTTCGGTGAGATAGCCTGCAATGGTATCGGCTACGCCAAATTTAAACAGTCCTTCATCTGTCACAATCAGGGCTTTTTTAGCACCTAAATTTTGCGCTCTTACGCCAATTTCTTTGGCACAACCAGGGCCGAAGAGAGACACACAAGGAATATAAAAACCGTTGGTTTGATCTGCAATATTTTTAAAAGCCATGCTCAGATTCCTTCTTGCATTGGGTATTGGAATAATGTGTTGTTATCGCGGTGTTGAACCGTGATTTGAGTATTCAATGCTTTGTGGTGAAATCCTACCTACCAAACACCAACCCTATTTTCTGAGTAAATAATGCAAACTAATCAATTGAAATTTATTTGTTTTTTAATGGGTTTTTATTTTTTCTGAAGTTGTGCGCAGGCTATAGGCAAGGGCTTAAATCTTGTTTATAGTGTTTTTGTATCTCTAATTTTAAGGTGTAGATACCGTTCACATAAATTTCAGGTGTAATTCAATTAATAAGTGGCTTAAGCTCGATTGAAGAATTGTCCACTTTTTGCAGATGGAAATAAAAAACAAAAAATAGGGATGTATCACGTGATGGGTCTAGTCGGTGCAATCAAATAAAAATAAGATGACACTTAGATAGACCGCACTTAAGCATGAGGAGCGTATATGCAGCCAATTTGCCAGCATAGCCAGTTGCATGCCGTTGCACAGCAATTGGTTCGTATTTCCAGTGTGGCCGCAGAAATCTATCAAGATCAAATGGATTTGGTTGGACATTTTACAGCACAAAATTTGTTTCGGATCGATCCTTTGCAGCATCGGGTCGAATTGCTGAATGGTCTGTTTAGTCTTGAATTTTATCCGCCAAAATCGCATACAAATTTAATAGAAACTCACTTTGAATTTGCGGGGAAACAGCAAGAAGCATTTGAAGATTTTTTCTTACATGATCTGCATTTTTTGACTGGGGATTTAAAACCGCAGCATTCTTTATTTTTGCGTAATCAGGCGCAGCAATTGCGACAATTGATTCTGCAGCAAGTTTACCTGTGGGTAGATGGTGCAGCACGGGTTAAGCAATTGTTATTGCATTTAGATGCAATGCAGGCACAAATTTTAGATCAGGCATTAATGCAGGCAGACGATCAGTATCAACCAGTATTGACCAAATTTGTGCAGCAAGGGCAGCACATTCCTGAAGATGTTTTAACTAACTTAACGATGCTGTGTGCTTTGGAATTTATAGAGGGTGAAACCTTTTTGCCAGTGCAAGCACTGATGCAAAGTTATGATGATTTTTGTTTTAGTGCGGCAGAATTTTTACCTAAAGCCATGCATCGTATTTTAAGTATTTCATTTCCTGAACGATTTAATTTGCAGGATTTAATCGATCATCAGGATGATATTCGGTTGTTGTATCGACATGCCGAAGAACATGGGCATTTATTGGGTTTTGCGCGTTTAATGCACCGTGAGGTGTGGCAGCGTTCCGATGCTTTGGCGAAACCGCATTTTTTAAAATCTTGCCCTTTAATTTGGCAAAAGAAAGTCGCCAAACTGCCGTTATTTGATTATCCACGTGCGGTGAATTGGCTGTTTAAACAGTCTGCACAAGTGTTGGATTGGCTCAGTTTAAATATGCAGCACACCAGTGTGCGGGTCGCAGTGACAGCGCTCAGTTTTGTCGATTGTAGTCAGGCACATCCACGGATTATTTTGGCAACTTTGCAATATTTTCAATATTCTGCGGCGCGTATGTTTATTCAAAGCTGTAATGTGTATGCGACACAGCAGGCGTGGTTTGCGCATGCACATAATGTCAGCCTAATGCCACATGGTGAAAAACAATCTGTAGATGATCCACGCGTTGCGATTAGTCCTTCCATTTTGTATTTGGATGAATGGATGAGTTTGCTAAAAACAGTGGCGCAGCAAGATGAGTATTTGGTGAAACATGTATTTAGACGTTTGAGTCGTGTCATGCAAAGTTATATGTTGTATTTACAGCAAATCACACAGGATTTACCACCCGCTTTGTTGGATTATATTCAGCCCGAGAGTCAGCAGCAGCGTGACTTTTATACGGTATTGCAGCGTTATCAGCTTCAACCCGATGATTTTAGGCAGCGTTTTTATTTACGGGCGCAGCATACGCGAGTTTCAGTGTTTGACAGTTATGTGCGTGACTATTTACTGGAATATTTTGCAGCGCATACGCATATTCCTAAAAGTCTGAGTTGGTTGGGGCTGTTTCATCAGGAGGTGCGTTGGCATCAACAAGTGTATAAAGCAGAGCTATTTGCCAAACTGAAAAAAGAAATTCCGTGTAGCACATGGCAGGCGAAAAGCCCGCAGCAAATATTGTACTTTTCAGGTTGGTGTTTTGAAGAACTGACCGATTTAGACCGTATTATTGAAGAATCGAAAAACTTTAAACACTGTTTGGCACTTAGCTATGCCAAGCTAATGAGTGAAGGGCAATATGTGGCTTTTCACATGGCATCGCCACATTATGCGCAGCAATTGACTCTGGGCTGTCATTTTCGGCAGGGGCAACTTGAATTTGATCAGTTGGAATATCCGAATAATCAAAAAGCGGAACAGTTACTGGTGACCATTGCAGAGCAGTTTATTGCATGGCTGAATCCACAATTGCCAGCTAAAGCATAAGACAACAGTTGTCGTATTCGCAGACTTGAGCCTTAACTTTTAGGCAAAAACTCGTTAGGCTATAGCCGTTCAGCAATGGTATAGGTCTTATGAAACAGGAAACTGCACTTAAACTTTTAAAAGCAGGCGAAAATGTCTTTTTAACAGGCTCTGCTGGTGCGGGTAAAACCTATACCCTGAATCAATACATCAATTATTTAAAAGCACGAAAAGTACCTGTAGCCATTACAGCATCTACAGGTATTGCTGCAACGCATATGAATGGCATGACCATTCACACGTGGGCAGGTATTGGTATTAAAGACTTTTTGTCCGATGCCGACCTAAAAAATATGAAAGAGCGCAAATATCTCAAAGAACATTTAGAAAATGCGCAAGTGTTGATTATTGATGAAATTTCGATGTTGCATGCCAAGCAACTGAATTTAGTCAATCAGGTTTTAAAATATTTTAAAGACAGTGATGAAGCCTTTGGCGGCATTCAGGTGATTGTTGCAGGAGATTTTTTCCAGTTACCGCCTGTAGGAAAAAACGATGAGCGCAATCGTGACAAGTTCTGTTTTATGTCAGAGGCGTGGGTCGAAGCTAAATTTCGAGTCTGTTATTTAACTGAGCAGCACCGTCAGGGCGACGATTATTTAAATGACATTCTCAATGCAATTCGTGCACAAAGTATTGATCATCAACATATTCAGGCTTTGGAGCACACCCGCCATCAAGATATTGGCGACACTTTCACACGTTTATATACGCACAATATGGACGTGGACAATATCAACTTTAAGCATCTGAATGAAATTGAAACTGAGAGCAAGCAGTTTGATGCCGTGTGTGATGGCAATGAAAAGTTGATTGAAACGCTGAAATCATCCGTACGTGCGCCTGAAATTTTAAATCTAAAAAAACATGCCAAAGTGATGTTTGTTAAAAACAACTTCGATATGGGCTATATCAACGGCAGTTTGGGCGAAGTGATTGGCTTTGAAGAAGATGACGATCACGGTATTTTGCCTAAAGTAAAATTGACCGATGGCACGGTATTACTGGTCGAGCCTGAAACTTGGTCGGTGGATAATGATGCAGGCAAAACCATTGCCAGTTTCCAGCAAATTCCGCTGCGTTTGGCATGGGCAATTACCATCCACAAATCACAAGGTATGACCTTAGAAGCGGCAGAAATCAATCTTAGCCATACTTTTGAAAAAGGGCAGGGTTATGTGGCGTTGTCACGATTAAAATCGTTAAGCGGTTTGCGTTTATTGGGATTTAATAGCCAAGCTTTGGAACTCGACAGTTTAGCGATTAAGGCTGACCGCCGTTTTCAGGAATTGTCTGAAGAAGCTGAAACGCACTATGAGCTGTTGGATTTAACACCACAACATAATGCATTTATTCGTCACTGTGGTGGCACGTTGAACGAAACCGAAATTTTGCGCAATGAAAAGAAAATTGCCAAAGGTGGAAAAACCAATTATGCGACTGCCACGTTAGATGAAACCCGCGCTTTATTTGAAGAAGGTTATGATATTCAGGATATTGCAGTAGAGCGAGGTTTAACTCCTGCAACTATTATCAACCATTTGGCACGTTTGCAAAAAGAACAAAATCTGGATATTTCAGTGGCACATCCAGGTGAAGAAGTGGTGGAAGAGGTCCGTAAAATTTATAAGCGATTAATGAAGCGTCAAAATGCAGAGCACTTCAGCGATGATGGCGCAATTAAACTGCGCCCGATTGTTGAAGCGACTAGTCCACGCATGGGCTATGATCAGGTGCGTTTAGCATTGCTGTTTATTCAGTAGTTTAGTCATTTGGATAATGATGACTTATACTGCAATTCTGCATTAAAAATGCCCGCTTAACGTCACATAAAATACTATCGTTTTGAGAAAAACTTCGGTTAAACTGCCATCACTGTAAGCCTTAAAATATAATATTCGGTATGGCATTTACACCGTGGTACACATTTCGAAAATTTGTCTATAACAACTTACACGACGATGACTATGAAACATGGTTTAGTCGTTGCATTAACTATTTTTTAATTTTACTGATTTTAGGCAATGCCAGTGCGGTTATTTTAGAGTCGGTGAATGATGTCTATCTTGCCTATCAGGTATTTTTTGACCATTTTGAAAACTTTTCCATCGCAGTGTTTACGCTTGAATATTTGCTGCGGATTTGGAGTATTGCCGAAAAAGACCCGTTTATTTCGCCGTGGAAACAGCGTGTAAAATGGCTTACCAGCGGTGGGGCAATTATAGATTTGTTGGCGATTCTACCTGCTTATATTAACTTCTTTGTGCATCTAGATTTACGGTTCCTAAGAATTTTACGTTTGCTGCGTTTGTTAAAACTGACACGTTACTTTGTATCATTGCAAATTTTATTAAGAGTGATCGAACGGGAAAAAGGATCATTTCAGGCAGTCATTTTTATTCTCTCTATTATGATTGTGATGTCTGCCGCAGGTGTGTATGTGGTGGAAAGCAAGGCACAGCCTGAAGCCTTTAGCTCAATTCCCGCTTCGATGTGGTGGGCAGTGGTGACTTTAACCACAGTCGGTTATGGCGATGTCACACCAATTACCCCTTGGGGCAGAATTTTAGGTGCGTTAATTACGGTATTGGGTGTCGGCTTGGCAGCATTGCCTGCAGGTATTTTAGCCACAGGTTTAGCCAACGAACTTGAACAACGTAAGCAGCATTTAGGGTTGAAATTTAGAGAGCTATTGCAAAATAGTGAGATTGATCTGTTAAATGATCAAGAAAAAATTGAAGATTTACGCAAACAAGTCGGTTTAACCACTGAGCAAACCCAAGATATTTTATTGCAGTTAATTCGTGAGCGTCGTGAAGAAGAGCTGCGTTTAGAACAGGAGCCTTATAAATACTGCCCACATTGTGGAGAGAAGTTGTCGGAGTAAGCGAGGCTTGGGTTAAGAATTTCAATTCTAGTTTGGCTCTGCACGTTGGAAGCCTAAAACATGCTTGCTGAAAGCCATATTATTTTTATGGAATTGTATTGATTTCGTAGTAAATATCATCGAATAAAAACTAAGATGAAGAAAACTCATTATTTACATGCTAAGATTAAATTAATTCATTATTAAATTGAATCATGTTTGGCTTTGTTTCTTATTTTGCAAAATAAAAATGCGACCTAGGTCTAAACATGCAGTCAATAACTTGAAAAACTAGGAACAAGCAATGCTTGAAATTCGCCACTTAAAAACGCTATCAGCCCTGCGTGAACATGGTTCTTTGGTTGCTGCCGCCAATGATTTATGTCTGACGCCATCTGCCATTTCTCATCAACTCAAAGAACTAGATCATTGGTATGGCGTAGAAGTGGTGAACCGTCGTAGTCGCCCTGTGACATTTTCCAATGTCGGACAGCGTTTATTGAAACTGGCGGATGATGTCCTGCCACAAATTCAAATCACCCAAACTGATATTACCCGCATTGTGCATGGTCAAACGGGGCGAATTATTTTTTCTTCGGAATGTCATAGTTGCTTTGACTGGTTGATGCCGCTGCTGAATCAATATCGTCAGCAATACCCTGATGTAGATTTAGATTTTGCTTCAGGTTTTGAAGCCAATCCGCATGAATTATTGCAAAACGCAGAATTTGATTTATTGATTACCGCAGACCCGATTGCCTTAAAAGGTATCGAATATTTTCCAATTTTTGAATATGAATCGCGTTTGGTGTTGTCAAATACTCATCCTTTAGTACGTGCCGAGCGCATTACCGTACAGGAGTTGGCAGAAGAAACCCTGATTACCTATCCTGTCGATAAACACCGTTTAGATATTATGTCTAAGCTATTCATTCCAGCCAATATTCAGCCAAAAGCTATTCGTACTACAGATTTAACCCAAATGTTGATTCAACTGGTGGCGAGTGGGCGAGGGATTGGCGCATTGCCAGATTGGGTGGTGAATGAATATGAGCAAAAAGGCTGGGTAACTTCACGTCGTTTAGACTGCGTTGCTGCGGGAGGATTACGCCGTACCTTGTATGCGGGTTATCGTAGCGAAGAAAAAGAAAAGTGCTATTTTGAAGGCTTTTTGAAGCAATTAGAGAAATTTTCCCAAAAACGCACGCAGTATTATTCAAGTTAAAAATCGTACGATCAGCATCGTAAAGAGAATGCTAATTTATCGCTAAAAACACTAAGCTCATCTAAATCTCCACTAAAAACAGTGAGATGTTCTTGCTAAGCTTGCCTTGCGAAAATTAAGGGAGAGCGCAGTGAGTTCGGTACGTTGGCTGACAAAGGATTTGTGGATTGTTGCTGCGGGTTTTATGGCAGCAATGCATATTGGCAAGTTGCCACCGACTGTACCCATCCTACAAGCTGAACTCGGAATTAGTTTGGTTCAGGCAGGTTTTTTGCTGTCTTTGGTACAAGCTGCGGGCATGTCTTTGGCGTTGTTGCTAGGCAGTTATACCGCAAAAATTGGCTTAAAACGCTGTGTACTTTTGGGTTTGTCTTTATTGGCAGGTGCAAGTTTTGTTGGTGGTTTTGTACATAGCTTTTCCGCACTATTAAGTCTGCGTGTAATTGAAGGTTTTGGCTTTTTACTGATTACACTCAGCGGCCCTGCATTTATTCGTCAACTGGTTGCAGTGGAGCAGTTGCCTGCCAAAATGGGGCTGTGGAGTGCCTATATGGGCGGTGGGATGGGTATTGGTTTACTAAGTACGCCGTTTTTACTGCCCATCTTGGATTGGCAAGGCGTGTGGATGTGTTTGGGATTGTTATCCTTTGCGCTCGCAATCATCATTTATAAAGCCGTACCAAGTGTGCAGATCAGCACGCAAGCCATTGCCATCTTTGAACTGATTAAAAGCACTTTGAGCCATCCACCCGCATGGATATTGGCTTTGGTTTTTGGTGTTTATGCAGGGCAGTGGTTCAGTTTGGTGGGTTTTTTGCCGACCATTTATCAGCAATATCAAATATCTTTACAAACCGCAGGTGTGCTCACAGCTATGGTTGCAATGGCAAATGCGGTGGGTACATTTGTATGTGGGTTGTTATTACAGCGTGGGCTGAGAGCGCAAGTGTTGATGCAAATGGGTTTTGCGGTATTGATGCTATGCGCACTGAGTTTTTATATTTTGCGTGATGTTTTACCATTCATTGTGCAGTTTTTATTGGTCATCCATTTCTCTTTATTTGGTGGTTTAGTCGCAGCTGTGGTATTTGCGCAAATACTTAATTTTGCACCACAACCGATTGCGATTAGTACCACCGTAGGTTTGGTGTTGCAGTGCTCGGCAATTTCACAATTTTTATTGCCGCCTGTGGTCGCAGCTATCGTATCTGCCACAGGAACATGGCTTTGGGTTGGTATTTTAATGGCCGTTTTATCTGCAATGGGAATGATATTAACATCTATCTTGTTTCGCAAAGTGGCTTAGATTTGGATGGTTTTTATTGAAATTGGTTGATACAAGACGATGAATTCAAGCAAAACCATCTAAACCAAGCGTCCCTAAATCTATGTTAAGAATAGCCAATAAACAAGGTGAGAATTCCTGCTGCAATCAGTGGTCCCACAGGCACGCCACGTAGCACAGCAACACCTGCGACTGTACCAATCAATAAGCCTGCGACCACATCAGGCTGATTGGTCATGAGCTTGACACCACGCCCGCCTAACCATGCCACAAAAACACCAATTGCAATCGCAAGTAAAGATTTCCAACTCAGGAAAGATTTTAGAATTGCTTCGCCTGGAAGTTTGCCACTGGCAATGGGTGTCAGTACGCCAATGGTGAGAATGATAATGCCCAGATTTAAGCCATGCTGCTGCAATAGTGGGAAAAATTCACTTAGCGGCGTAATTCTAAAAATAATCAGTACTGCTGCGGCAATGGTCACAGCCGTATTTTGGCTAAAAATACCGCATGCGAGTAGAACGATCAGCACCATCAGGTTAAGGTCTAATTGAGAGAGCATGGTGATCCATAAAAGGGGAAATAAATTGGAAAAGTGCAGTTATTGTAACTGTTTTGAACTACAAGCGGGCAAGGTACGCAATGTGTTCAGAATTTACGGTGTATTTGGTTTAGAATAGCAGCAAATATATTTATACTTTTTATCATTAGGTCGCTCATCATGTTGTTGGAAAAAATGTTGCAATCACAAGGCTTTGGATCACGTAAACATTGCCAACAACTCATTAAAAATGGTGCAGTCACCATTATGGGCGAAACCCAGACCAATCCTAAATTCGCGATAAAAATTGCGCCTGAAACGGTTTTGCAATTTTCGGTGTATGGGGAAAATTATCAATATCGTGAAAAGGTCTATATCGCCTTACATAAACCACAAGGCTATGAGTGTTCGCATCAGGCGACCCATCATTTTAGTGTGTTTGACTTGTTTGATGATGTATTGCTGAATCGTGGTTTGCAGTGTGTTGGACGCTTAGATCAGGACACCACAGGGCTGTTATTGCTGACGGATGATGGACAGTTTTTACAAGCATTGACCCATCCTAAAAAGCATGTGGCAAAAGTGTATGCTATGCACACCGCAGACCCGATTAATGCAACACAAATCCAGCAACTTGAGCAGGGTGTCGCATTGCGCAATGAATCAGGGACATTTGCTGCAACAGAGGTACAACAGCTTGCTGAACATGAATTGCAGATGACCATTCATCAAGGTGTTTATCACCAAGTTAAACGTATGCTGGCAGCAGTGGGCAATAAAGTAGAACAATTACATCGTCAGCAAGTTGGTGCATTAAACTTGACTGATTTGGCTTTAGATGTGGGTGAATGGATGTATTTAAGCCCTGAACAAGTCGAATTGGCAAAAAACCGTATGGAATAAATGAGGTTCTGCTGAACTTTCATCAATAGCTTATGATCAATGGCTTACGTCAGATTAAATTTAAACCCTTTGCCTAAAGCCGTAATCGTCAGATCAGGTGACTATTTTAAAAAGCAGTGATAAGTCTGGAATTCATCATCTTTGACAAAGCCCATCTTTTCATACAATTGGTGGGATTGGTAATTACTTTTTTGTGTTTCAAGGCTAATCCGTAGCGCATTTTCATGTCGTGCAAATAAAATTGCAGTATCAATGAGCTGTTTGGCCGAACCTTGTCGTCTAAAAACAGGGGTGACATAAACGTCATCTAAAATATAGTAGGTCGAGCAGGCAACCGAAGAAAAGCCTAAATAAAGTAATACAAATCCAGTGATTTTTTGATCTTTGATATGAATGAAAATCACACTTTCCTGATTTTCAAAACGCTGTTTTAAGAATGCTGCTGAAAGGCTTAAATTCGAGGATGCACCATAAAACTGACGATACTCATCGAACAATACAGCAAGCTGGTCTAAGTCTTCTAAAGTGGCACGTCTTACAATCATTACGATACTCCATGCTTTTTTATTGTCCTTGCATGAAGCATAGCTAAGTTTTTAAAGTAAATTTTTAAAGAATTGTTTAAAAATGCAACACTGTTAATTTTTGTCAGTTTCACCCAAAATTGCATTGAGTTCATCAAACAAGTCTAGATGTTCATCATCCGGTTCAAAATCTTCAACACTATTATTGCCAGTTACAGATGCTTCATTGCTTGGGGTTGCATCCACTAGCGTTGCTTTTTGCTCTTGTTTTAATTTGCGTAACTTAATCAATTGTTCCAGATTAATATTCTGATTTTCAATTGAAAAGGGAATTGATTTAGTCAGCACGACTTGCTTAAAAAACAAACGTACCGCTTGCGCAGGCGTAATCCCCAACTGTTTAAACACAGCAAAGGCTTGTTTTTTCTCTTGAGAGTCCAAGCGTACTTGATAGACTTCAGTTTTTCTCATAATTTTTAATAGAAGGAAATAGATTTAAATTTTAGCAATATTGTAAACAATTCATTTGTAATTTCAATATGACTACAACGAAAATCCACTATTTTGTAATGACAAACATATTACAATGTCAATTCTTGCTGTGCGCTAAAGTGGAATTGTTGCTGGCTAATCGGGTCAAAAAAACTTAAATGCTTGGCAAGCAATTGTAGCGGTGCAGAAAAATCATCTGCTTGTTTGTGCTGTAAAATGGGATAAAACGGGTCGTTCTTAATCGCAATACCTAAGCTATTTAAATGCACACGCAGTTGGTGCTGCTTGCCTGTTGTAGGCTTTAATTCATATTTTGCCCATGTTTGATTATGTTCAAGCAAACGAATTTCTGTTTCGCTGTTAGGTGTGCCTGCCACGACGTGCATCAAATAAAAAGGTTCACCTTTTTCCATGCGTAATTGCACAGTACATGGTAGTGACAAATTAGCTTGATAAGGCGCAATGGCATGGTAGGTTTTTTGCACCTGACGTTCTGCAAATAATTGCTGATACACCGCCCGAGTTTCTGGTTGTTTGGAAAACAGCACCACACCCGCAGTTTCGCGGTCTAAACGATGAATAGGCGTGAGCTGCTCATTCTGTGTTTGTTTTTTTAAGCGTACTAATAGGGTTTCTTGTACATATTGCCCTGTAGGGCTCATGGTCAAAAAATGTGGTTTATCTACAACCAATAAGTGTTCATTTTCAAATAAAACTTGATGCTGAAAAGGCACGGCAACTTCATGCGCTAAAAAACGATAATAAAAAATATCCTGATGTGCGCTATAAGGTGTATCTAAATCTAAACGCTTGCCTTCGGCATCATAAACCAGACCATCCTCAAAGCGTTGCAGCCATTCCTGTGCAGAAATATGGGCAAACTGGGCACATAAATAACGAAAAATTGATTCAGGCTGTGTGCTTAATTTGGGTAAATGCAATTTGCTGGCGCTCACACCATCTAGCATGGGTGGAACAAAGGTGTTGGGATGAGTCGACTTCATCTGCAAATTGCTCATATTCAGGTGGGAGAGTTTCTTTTTCATCATATTGAAAATAGCCTAAGCAGCTTGGGTGCTAAGCTTAATAATCTTGATTCATTGCCTTGTCTAAACTTGTTATAAATTGTCCACATTTACACAGTTTTATCCATCAGTACATAGGCTTTAAAGCAGTGCGATGCTATCATAATTGGTCTTTTGAATCATGTCGTGAGCGTTATGCAGTATTCATTTAATTTGGCTTTAAATAATGAGCAAGATACCCAAAATCTGGCGCAGGTTTTGGCAACGCATTTTCGGTCGGGTGTGATTTATTTAATTGGTGATTTAGGCGCAGGAAAAACCACTTTATCGCGTTATTTTCTACATCATTTGGGGCATCAGGGCGCGGTTAAAAGCCCGACTTACACCTTGGTGGAACCTTATCAAATACAAGGACAAGATATTTTTCATTTTGATTTATATCGTTTAAATGATCCTTATGAATTAGAGCTGATGGGCATTCGTGATTATTTAGAAACCCCAAATGCCTTGTTTTTATTTGAATGGCCATCAAAAGGTGGCGATGAAATTCCGCCCGCAGACCTGATCATTGAAATTAAAAAATCGGAAGATGAATTAAGCCGTACTGCAACGCTAAGTTCGTCTTCGGTTGCATTACAACAAGCTTTGGAGCAACAATTTAATCATGCCTAATGATGTGTTAAATCTACGTCGGATCCACACGCTTGAACCTGCCTTAGCCAACCAAATTGCTGCGGGTGAGGTAATTGAGCGTCCTGCCTCTGTGGTCAAAGAACTACTAGAAAACTCCATTGATGCAGGTGCAACCGAGCTAATTATTCGGGTGGCACAAGGCGGCAGTACACTCATTGAAATTATTGATAATGGTCGTGGCATTCATGCTGAAGATTTGCCTTTGGCGGTGACTCGTCACGCGACCAGTAAAATTCAAACGGCTGATGATTTACATGCTATTGTCAGTTTAGGCTTTCGTGGTGAAGCACTGGCATCAATTGCAGCAGTATCGCGTTTGACTTTGGTCAGTAGCCAAACTGAAGATGGTGTCGGTTATCAGGTCGAAGTCAATGGCACTGCCTTTGACCATCAAGATATTCAGGCCGTTGCTGCACAAAAAGGCACACATATTCGGGTACAGGATTTATTTTTTAATGTGCCTGCACGACGTAAATTCCTGAAAAAAGCGGGTACAGAATTCGGACATATTGAAGAAATTGTGCGTCGTTTGGCACTCACACATTTCGATATTCGTTTTGTTTTGGAACACAACGATAGCATCAAACTGAATTTACCCATTGCAGACAGTGGCGAATTGCGTTTTCAGCGCGTGCAGCAACTTTTAGGACGAAACTTTGTCGAAAATGCCTATTGGATAGATGCTGACAGTGTCACCATGCACTTATCAGGTTGGTTGGGGCATCCTTCCGATGCACGTTCACAAGCCGATCTGCAATATGTGTATGTGAATGGACGTATTGTAAAAGACAAGACCATCTCCCATGCTTTGCGTATGGCATACGAAGGTATTTTGCATGGACATCAACATGCTGCATATTTGCTATTTTTAGAAGTAGAACCTGAAAATATTGATGTCAATGTGCATCCGACCAAGCATGAAATTCGCTTTTTAAATCAGCGAGAAGTTCATGAGTTTGTAAGACATTACGCCAAAGAAACCTTAGCTCAATTTCAAACTGCAACTGCAGATTTAGCTACAGCCATGAAAGCCGATCCTATCGAACAAGCTGCGCCTTATGTGGTGCAACCGCGTTATCAGGAACAATTTTTACTGCACAAACATGCCGAGGCAAATCCTTACAATTCCGCTGACGATGCAGTAGATGCGTACACGATGCAGCCCGCTTCACAAGCGGGAAGTGAGTTACTTACCGATTTTAATCAGAGTCAGCCGCAGACAGTTCAATATAACCGACCTGTGCAGAGTAATTATCAAGGTTCGCAACAGCTCAACAATGCTTTAAAAAGCTATCTCGCGCCTTTACGTGATCTAGATCAAGACTCAGCCAATCTTACGCAAACAAACACAACACCTGCGGTGGATGAGCATCCGCTCGGCATTGCAATTGCGCAATTGCATGGTATTTACATTCTGGCGCAAAACAGTGAAGGCTTGATTATTGTAGATATGCATGCCGCCCATGAACGAATTGTGTTGCAACAGATGAAAGCCGCTTGGGATAAACCTGAGTTTTGGACTTCGCAGCAATTGCTGATCCCCAAAGTTATCAGCATTAGCCGCATGCAAGCCATGCGGGTGGATGATTTAAAAGAACAATTGGCACGACTGGGCTTGGAAATAGACCAATATGGCGATGAGCAAGTCATTGTGCGCGGTGTGCCAGCCATTTTGCATAAAGCAGATTTTGCAGAGTTGATTCCTGAATTACTGAATGATTTAGACCCAAATGATGAAGCGCAGGCATTACTGCAAAAACGTGATCATATTTTGGCGGGTATGGCGTGTCATAGCGCGGTGCGTGCACATCGGATGCTGAGTCTTTCTGAAATGAATGCCTTGTTACGTCAAATGGAACAAACTGAATTTGCCAGCCAATGTAATCATGGTCGTCCAACATGGCGTGCTTTTCCATTGGCTCAATTAGATAAACTTTTTGCTCGAGGAGAGTAGTGTTACATGTCAAAACAATTGCCGGTCATCAATTTAATGGGACCAACTGCAAGTGGTAAAACTGCTTTGGCATGTGAACTCTATGAACTAGGTCATTTTGAGCTAATTTCAGTCGATTCTGCGCTGGTTTATCGAGATATGGATATTGGTACAGCCAAACCAACTAAAGCGGAACAGGCGCGTTATCCGCATCATTTGATTGATATTATCAGCCCGCTTGAAGTGTATTCTGCTGCACAATTTGTCGAAGATGCCTGCGCCTTGATTGACGATATGCATGCGCGTGGCAAAACCCCAATTTTAGTGGGCGGAACCATGCTGTATTTTAAGGCATTGCTTGAAGGTTTATCTTCAAATTTACCCAGTGCCAATTACCAAGTACGTGCTGAAATTGAAGATAAAGCCGCGCGTGAAGGTTGGGAGGCTGTATATGCAGAATTATGTGCGGTAGATGCATTGGCGGGACAAAAGTTTAAAGTGTCCGATAAGCAACGTATTATTCGTGCACTAGAAGTTTATAAATTAACAGGAACGCCAATTACCCAGCTTCAGGCAGAACAACCCAAAAATGTACCATATCGTTACACTTTTCATAACCACGCTTTGATGCCTGATCGGGTAGAATTACATCAGCGTATTCAAAAACGCTTAGAGATTATGTGGGAAATGGGTTTTTTGAATGAGGTGCGACATCTTATTGAAAATTACGATTTAGATGCTAATTTACCCTCTATGCGTTCAGTTGGCTATCGTCAAACTTTAGAGCTTTTGCAAAACGGTGATGAAAGTCGCGAAAAAATGCAGGAAATGGAGGATAAGGCGCTATTCGCGACACGACAACTCGCGAAACGTCAATATACTTGGCTCAGATCGTTGCAAGAATCGCATAAATTTCACACATATTTTACGATAAAGCAGGCTCAAGAAGACTTGCGAAACTGTTACGGATAAAGCAAAATTTACCTACTGTCTTTTTTATAATTTTTAATTGAAAAATAGAGATAGTTTTTGCGCTGATTTTTAATTATTTTTGGAGTTATAACATGTCTAAAGGTCAAACTTTACAAGATCCGTTCTTGAATTCTCTCCGTAAAGAACGTATTCCTGTTTCTATCTTCCTTGTGAACGGTATTAAGCTACAAGGCCATATTGAATCTTTTGACCAATATGTTGTTTTATTAAAAAATACGGTAAGCCAAATGGTTTACAAACATGCAATTTCTACAGTTGTTCCTGCACGTAATCCACGTCCTGCTGGTGCACCTGCTGGTGGTCAAGGCGCAGGCTTCGGCGGTCAAGGCGGTGGCTTCGGTGGTCAAGGTGGTGGCTTCGGTGGTCAAGGCGGCTTCGGTGGTCAAGGTGGTGGTTTTGGCGGTCAAGGCGGCTTCGGTGGTCAAGGCGGCGGCTTCGGTAGTCAAGGTGGCTTTGGCGGTCAAGGCGGCGGCTTTAGTGGTCAAGGTGGCTTCGGCGGTCAAGGTGGCTTCGGTGGCGGTCAAGCAACAGGCGGTTTTGACAACGATTCTAAATTTGAAGAATCTTCAGAAGACGATAACAACCATTAATTGATCTTCTTAAAAAAACCTCTCGAAATGAGAGGTTTTTTTATGTCTATGGTTTTTATCAAAGTCATATTTGAGTAGTAAATAAGATGCGGTGCACATGTTAGAAAAGCATAAAAAAACCAGTGTAGCAACACTGGTTTTAATCTTAGAAATAGCAGAAAACTTAAGCTTAGTTTTTCTTGCGGTCTAAGCTTGGGTCTTTAATTTCTACAAAAGCATTGTTGCGCGTTTCACGTAACCAGCTATCCAATTCAGTATCAAACTGGCGTTCACCTAGTATTTGACGTGCCATACGTTCTTGGTATTCACGAGTCATATCTTGCTGGCGTGTATCGGTCACTTGCAGTACATGCCAACCAAACTGGGTTTGGAATGGTGCGCTAATTTCACCTTTTGCAGTGTTTTTCATTTGATTTTCAAATTCTGGCACCATCACGCCAGGATTCACCCAGCCTAGACTACCGCCATCACGTGCAGAGCCAGCATCATTAGAGAAAGTCGAAGCTAAGGTTGCAAAGTCTTCACCCGCTTTTAAACGGTTGTGAATACTGTCAATCATGTGTTTCGCATTTTCAGGGCTTACTACTTCACTTGGCTGAATCAAGATATGTCGAGTTTGATATTGTGGAACTAGTGCACGTTGCTCAGTACTTTTGCGTTCCAGTAATTTTACGACATGAATACCATCACGGACTTCAATCAATTCACTGGTTTGCCCCACATCTAATGGCGTAATACGTGCAGCAAGTTCTGCAGGAATATCGGTCAAGTTACGTAAGCCCATGTCTGCAGACTGAACGGTTATGCCGTTGCCTGTATATTTTTTACTGATGGCTTGAATGTCATTGTTCTGCGCCAGTTCAGCTTTGACTTGTTGCGCAACCTGAGCTGCATTTTCTTTTCCTGAAACACGCACATGCAAAATATGGACTTGGTTGCCTAAAGCGGCCTGACCTTGTGGGGTTTTCAGAAAGTTATCAACGTCTTGATCGCTAATTTGAATACGTGACATCACCACTTGCTGACGCAAACGATTCATGGCCAAATCTTCTGCAATACGATTACGTAAAAATGCATAACTGCCAGGAGATGATTTGTCTAACTTTTGCTGAAAAGCCTCTAAGCTATTGCTTCCATTTTGCTGTGCAACTTTTAACACAGCTTCATTCAGGGATTTTTCATCAGCTTTAATGTTATAGCGTTTTACTTGTTCTAATTGAGCCTGACGTACAATTAATTGCTCTAAGGCTTGTTGTTCTAAAATTTGTTGAGGTGGAACAGGGCGCTTTTGCATTTCAAGCTGTTGCTTAAGTTCAACCACGCTTTGCGCTAAATCACTTTTTAAAATGACACTATTGTCAACTACAGCCACAATTTGATCATTCGCAGCGGCAAATGCAGGCAGGCTAACAGCCATGCTCAGTGCCAAGGTAGATGCTTTTAAAAATCGTTTTAACTGTACTGTCTTCATTAACGTTGTGTCCAAGATTGATTAATTTTATTAAAACCTAAAATACGGTTTTCAAGCAAAGAAGCAAGTTTATTATTGAAACTGCCTAAACCTTTTAAATTTAGCTCTGCCATAATGGCACGTTTTGGTTTAACACCTGCATCTGTCACATCGTCCAAGTCGTTATAGTAAGAGCGACCATAGACTGAAATACCCCAGCAGCATGATTCGTAATTTACACCCAGTAAATACTCACGTGCCACACTGTTATCTAAGTCATATTGTGCGTGACCTAAAATACGCCAGTTGTTGTGAATGGGTTGAATGAATGATGCAACCACTTGATCATAATGGTCTTGGCGGTTTGGAATATAACGACGGTTAATATAGCCAAAGTTATATAAGTTACCCTGATCGCCAGCGTAAAGCAGATTTACATTACGCTGAGCATTGTCGCCATTAGACATCCAAGCAGCATTGGCACCGATGCTGAGATTTTGGCTTAATTGGCTGGTGAGGCTGACAATTGGCCCTGTACGGCTTTGCGTGTCAAAATCATCGCTGGTATTTTCTAGTGTGACACGGCGGTCTTCAAAATAGAAACTTTGACCAATGCCTGCCTTAATACGTTCCAAACCAATTTCATCAAACAGGCTGTAGCTTAAGCCTAAAGATAGGAAATTATTATCTTCTAAACGGTCATGTCCATAGAAACGGTTTGGACTGAATAATTGATCATAATTGATTGATGCTGTTGCAGAATCAAAGTTAGGGTGATCATTTTGATTTTTATACGGTGCATAGGCATAGAATGCACGTGGCGTAATCGTTTGTAGGAAGCGACCATTTTTTTCAAAGGTAATCCCTGTGTCTAAAGTGAATTGAGGAACAGTAACCGACTCACTTTTACTTGAAGATTTATACGTGTCTGTACTTAGAGTTTCTTTATCATAGAAGGTGTTGATGTTGCGTAACGATACTTCTGGAATCACAAATGACCACGGGTTACGGTAGTTGTAACGCACTGCAAAGTCATTATAAATACGCGTACCACTTGGTTCCCCATCTTGCGCAGCTAGATCTTTTTTGAAGTAAGCCGTGTCGTTATTAAACTCGACTTGGAAACCTTGAGGATTACCTGTTTTATAATTCAACAAGAATTGTGGTAAACGTGCATAAGGGCGTTTTTCATAGGCAATAGATTGATCCAGCGTTTGGAAATCTTCAACTTTGAGCTGAGCTTTTAAGCCAGGGATACCATTGCGATAGTTAAGTTCCCAAGCACGACGTAAATTAAGGTCGGTTTTGGAGTTCGGGTTGTTATTTAAATCGGCAAAGTAATCTTTGTCTGAAGCATAGTTGTATTCAAGATTAGTCGAAAACTGATTGTTAATTTGCCAGTTGTGTAAAAAGTGCAAGTCTTTACGGTCTTGGTCATCATATTTGGCATCTGAAGCTAAATAACCGCCCCAAATTTTACCTGAACCAAAATTTTCAGTTAAATAACGGAATTCACCTTCTAGCATCGCGCCACGATCTGCAATATAACGTGGGCTAACGGTAGCATCAAAATTCGGTGCAAGGTTTAAATACACAGGCACAGATAGCTCGACACCACCATCATTGGTAAAGCCAAAACTAGGCGTCAAAATACCTGTGGTACGGCGGTCATCAATTGGGAAATTGAAGTAGGGTACAGCCAAAACTGGTACATTTTTCACATACAATTTGGTGCCACGTGTTTCACCGCGTCCCGTTTCCTGATTCAGCTTAATTTCATTGGCTTGAATTTTCCAAGTCGGGGCTTGTTCAGGCGGGCAAGTACTGTAAGTGGCATTATTCAGCACCATCGTATTGGTTGAGGTGCGTGCAATTTTTTCTGCCATGCCGTGTGCATGTTGTTCTTCGGCAATATAAAAACTGTTGTTTAAGTCACCTTGCTGGGTTTTTAGGTTGTAATTAATTTCATCACTTTGCGCCAGTAAACCCGCTTGCGCCATTTGTACCCGACCTTCGGCTTTGGCAAAGGTCTGAGTTTGATCAATGGTAATTTTATCGGCACGAATTTGACGACCTTCTTGGTCAATCACCACGTTGCCTTCTAAGACTGAATCACCATTTGGGTTATAGTGACCATAATCGGCAGTCACTGTAGAAGTGGCATTTGCAGCATCTACCGCAACAGTACCTGAGCTGATCGGCGTTAGCCACGCACCCTCACAATAGGCAGAACTTTGGCTGTGACCAAATTGTTGTTGTGCTTCAGGTGCAGCTTTATCAACATAATATTGCTCAAAGAACTGCTGCCCAGGATAAGCTTCCTGAATGGTGTGTTTAAGCTGCTGGTTATTGAGATTTGTGACAGATGAAGTCTGATCTGTGGTCTGCGCATAGCTGGAAACAGAGTGACCACATAACAGAGTTAAGACCGCAGTCGCTAAAGGATTAAATTTAAACTGATGCTTCATTTATCTCATCAACCAAGAATGCTTAATCGCAATTAATTATTGTCGCATCATAGAGAAAAAGCGCAGAAGTAGCTACACTTAGCACTTTAAAAACTCAGCCTGTATTAGAATTTATTGCAAATGAATACACAACGCGAACAATTGATACAAACATGGATAACATCTGTACTTGGTTCAGATCAATTTGAAACTCATTTTTTAGCAGGCGATGCAAGTTTTCGTCGTTACGCACGAATCAAGTTGAATAATAAAACATTTATGCTCATGGATGCACCACCAGAAAAAGAAGATTGTGGTCCTTTTGTGACGATTGATGAATTTTTTGCTGCCCATGGCGTGCGCGTGCCAAAAATTGTAGCCAAAGACCTGACACAAGGCTTTTTGTTGCTTGAAGATTTTGGTGATGTCTTGTTATCCACCTTGCTGAATGATCAGACTGTAGATGACTACTATGCGCAGTGCTTTAAGCAGTTAATTCAATTACAAGATATTGATGGCACTGCACATTTCCCTGAGTATTCCTATGACAAACTCATCAGTGAAATGGAATTGCTCACCGATTGGTTATTGCCTGCCTTACAGATTCAGCCAAGCGCAGAAGAAAGTGCCTTAATTAAACGTACTTTTGCTATTTTAGCCAATGCAGCTGTGGCACAGCCGCAAGTGATTGTGCATCGTGATTTTCATAGTCGTAACTTAATGAAAGTTGGTGAGGACACCGAGCTTGGTGTGATTGATTTTCAGGATGCGGTCATTGGTGCAGATACATACGATTTAATTTCGATTACGCGTGATGCTTATGTGCAGTGGAATGCTGAGCATGTGTATCGTTGGTTTAAAATGTTCTATGACTTGTTGCCAGAAGCATCTAAACAAGAACGTGATTTTGAACAATTTAAAAAAGATGCCGATATGATGGCGATTCAGCGTCATATCAAAATTTTAGGTATTTTTGTGCGCCTGTTTGAACGTGATGGCAAATCGGGTTATCTCAAAGATTTACCGCGCGTGATGTGGTATTTACTTGAAGAAAGTAAGCCTTATTCAGAATTACAACCATTTATGCACTTTATTCACACGACAGTAATGCCAAAATTTACAGCAAAATATGGTCAGTATGAGGTGGTTGCCTAAATGAAAGCCATGATTCTTGCCGCAGGAATGGGCAATCGTATGCGTCCTTTAACACTGCATACGCCTAAACCTTTATTGGAAGTCGGTGGAAAACCTCTAATTGTGTGGCACATCGAAAAATTACAAAAGATGGGTGTGCAGGAAATTGTCATCAATACGGCATGGTTGGGTGAAAAACTTGCAGATGCTTTGGGTGATGGTTCTCAGTTTGGTGTGAAAATTTTGTGGTCGCATGAAGGCGAAGGCTTAGAAACTGCAGGTGGCATCATCAATGCGTTGCCATTATTGGGCAATGAACCTTTTATATTGGTGAATGGCGATGTTTGGACCACCATGGATTTTGCGCCACTATTAAATGTGCAGCTTCAAGACGACTTGGCACATTTGGTTTTGGTGGAAAACCCTGTGCATCATCCGCAAGGTGATTTCACTTTGGCTGCAAACAAAGCCTATACTTTTGAGCAAGCACGCTCAGGTGAAAATCTGACTTATAGTGGCGTGGCGGTGATGCATCCGCAAATGTTTAACGGTTTGGAATCGGGCAAACGTCCGCTTGCGCCATTGCTCAAACAAGCCATGCAGCAAGAAAAAATTTCTGCACAGAAATTGCAGGGTGTTTGGGTGGATGTTGGCACTCCTGAACGATTAAATGCGCTAGATGAACAAATTCAGCGGGGTGTGTACGCTTAAGTGCATATTCACTAAGCATTCGCCCCTATGACTGCAACTATAAATCGGTATACTTCCATTAACTTTTTCGAGATGTGAATTGTGATGCATTCGTTTTTTCAGGAACTCAAGCAAGGTAGTCAGGCTTTAGGTTTAGAGCTCAGTGATGAGGCTTTAAATTTATTACTCAAATACCAAGATGCTTTGGTGCTATGGAACAAAGCGTACAACCTCACTGCAATTCGTGACCCGAAAGAAATGCTAGTGAAGCATTTGCTTGACAGTCTGAGCATCCTCAAAGATTTGCCTGCAGGTCGTTTACTGGATATTGGTACTGGCGGTGGTATGCCAGGCATGATTATTGCCTTGTGTCAGCCTGAGCGCGATTGCGTGTTATTGGACTCGAATGGTAAAAAGATTCGTTTCTTAAAACAGTTTATTGCCGATTTAAAACTGAAAAACGTCGTGGCAGTTCAGACCCGTGTTGAAAATGAAGACAGCATCCGCGAGTTAGGTCAGTTTGATGTAATTACCAGTCGTGCTTTTGCATCTTTAACTGACTTTGTAGCCGCGTCAAAACCATTTATGCATGAGCAAAGTATTATTGCATCTATGAAAGGTTTGATTCCTGCCGATGAAGTAGAGGCATTGAAAGATGAATTCAGCTGTGAAATTATCGAGCTTAAAGTTCCGCGCTTAGACGAACAACGTCATTTACTTTTATTAAAACGTATCTAATTTTCAAAGGACTGGGGTGATCATGGCACAAATTATTGCGATTGCGAACCAAAAAGGTGGTGTCGGAAAAACCACAACCGCAGTAAATTTGGCAGCATCTTTGGCTGTTTTGAAAAAGCGCATTTTATTGGTCGATATGGACTCACAAGGCAATGCCACCATGGGTTCAGGCATTCAAAAAAATGATTTGCTGTATTCAGTGACCGATGTATTGTTGGGCGAAGTGCCGATTGAAACTGCAATTAGCAAGGCAGAAGTTGGTTATAAAGTTTTGGGTGCCAATCGTGATTTGGCTGGGGTTGAATTGGTGATTGCTGAGCAAGAGGGGCGTGAGTTTATTTTGCGCAATGCCTTGCAAGAAGTTGCCAAAGACTTTGATTATATTATTGTCGACTGTGCACCAAGTTTAAGCTTAATTACAGTAAACGCTTTAGCAGCAGTGCAAAGTGTAATCATTCCAATGCAGTGCGAATATTATGCACTTGAAGGTTTGGCTGACCTGACGCAAACCATTGACCGTATTCAACAAGCACTCAATCCTGATTTAGAAATTATTGGCGTATTGCGTACCATGTATGATGCGCGTAATGCCTTAACCCGTGACGTGTCTGAAGAATTATCGCACTATTTTGGTAAAAAATTATACGATACCGTGATTCCGCGTAATGTACGCTTGGCAGAAGCACCTGCACACGGTTTACCCGTCATTTATTTTGAAAAAAGCTCGAAGGGTGCAGTTGCCTACCTGAATTTAGCAGCTGAAATGTTGAAAAAAAGCAAAGTGAAAAAAGGAAGTAAAGCATGACCACAAAAAAACGCGGATTAGCCAAAGGTCGTGGTTTGGATGCCTTATTGGGGTCAATCCAGAAAGAAAAATTACAACTTGAAGTGCAATCTTTAGATCATGGTCAGCTAAAACAAATTGATGTCAATTTATTAAAACGTGGTGAATATCAACCGCGTCGCTTTATTCAAGAGCAAGATTTACAGGAATTGGCGGCATCTATTGAAAAACATGGTGTAATGCAGCCAATTGTGATTCGTCCGATAGATGACGAACAACATCCTTATGAAATTATTGCAGGTGAGCGTCGCTGGCGTGCTGCACAGTTGGCAGGTTTAACTGAAATTCCTGCAATTGTGCGTGATTTGACCGATCAGGTCGCGATTGCTTTGGCATTAATTGAAAACATTCAGCGTCAAGACCTCAACCCAATTGATCAGGCAATGGCGTTACAACGCTTTCACGATGAGTTTAGCTTGAGTCATCAGGAAATTGCCGAAACAGTAGGTAAAGCACGTACCACGGTCAGTAATTTATTGCGTTTACTCACTTTGGCTGAGCCTGTTAAAGAGTTGATGCAGCAAGGCTTGCTAGATATGGGTCATGCACGTGCTATTTTAACTTTGAAAGCTAAAGATCAGCTCAAAGTCGCGCAGCATGTAATTGAAAAGAATTTATCGGTACGTCAAACCGAACAGTTGGTACGTGACTTTAATGCGCCAAAACAAGAAAAGCCGAAAACGGCTATTGCGCCTGATATTCAACAACTCACGCAACGTCTTTCTGAGCGTTTTAGTGCAGATGTTAAAATTGATTATAACAAGCAAGGTAAGGGCAAATTGACCATCAGTTATCACTCTCTGGAAGAGCTGGATGGTATTTTAAATATTTGCCTGTCCGATTAATTTTAATTCGTATTTTATTGGGGAAAAGCGAATGTGGGAATTGGTAAAAGCAGGTGGCTGGCTGATGCTGCCGTTGGTATTGTGCTCGGTATTTACCGTTGCAATTACCATTGAGCGTTTTATGCGTTTAAAGAGAGCAGGTATTTTGCCCAATGCGTTGTTGCTCAACCGCGGGCAAAGTTTAGCGACTGTGTTGCAACAACTGAATCAAAGTGCCAACTTAAAAAACAGTACATTAGGCCGTATTTTTGAGGCGGGTGCGCGTAACAAACAACAATCAGAACACTATGCGCGTGCACAAATGGAAGCGACAGCTTCACAAGAAATTGGTTATTTAGAAAAAAATATCAACTTCTTGGGTACGCTCAGTGCAGTTGCGCCATTATTGGGTTTATTGGGTACAGTGCTTGGGATTATTGAATCATTTTTAGTGATTGATGTGGGTGCAAGTAATCCAACCTTAATGATTCCAGGGATTTCTAAAGCCTTAATTACCACTGCTGCAGGTATGTTAATTGCAATTCCAGCCTTATTTGCCTATCGTTATTTTCAGCGTTTGGTGCAAGAATATACTGCTGAGTTAGAGCAACAAGCGACTTTGTTTCACGCAGGATTATTCCATCAGAGTCAACCTCATCAGCTTGATGCGGATGTGCAAGATGTGAAAAAAGTAAGCTAAGGTGAGTTTATGAAATTCAAACGCTCGCAAGTTGAAGATATTCATATTAACCTGACCCCAATGATTGACTGTTTGCTGTTCATCTTGGTGTTTTTGTTGCTTTCGACCACATTTAACCAATTTAGCCGTATGAATTTAACTTTGCCAGATGCGCAAGGCGTACCACCAAAATCTTATGAACATAAAATTGAAGTCGTGGTAGATTCTTCAGGGCATTATTCTGTCAATGGTCAGGCACTTTCGACTAAGGAAGTGGCAGATTTAAGCACAGCAATTAAACAAATTTCTCAAGATCGACGTGATTTAATGTTTATCATTGCTGCAGATGCCAAAGCCACTCATCAAGATGTGATTCGAGTGATGGATGTCGCAGGACAACTTGGTTTCGTCAACATCAATATCAGTACGAAAGTCCCAACTCGAGGTTATTAGTGAAGAAGGATTTACAGGTCTATCGCCGTCTTCTGAGATATTTGCTCCCATTTTGGGGCTTGGCAATCTTGGTGATTATCGGTTTCGCCATTAATGCAGCCACAGAAGTATCTGTGGCAAAACTCTTGGAAAAAATTATTAATGCCATTCAGGAGCGTGACCAATCTTTCACCACACTATTTCCGCTATTAGTCATTGCGCTGATGTTTTTTCGTGGTTTGGGAACTTTTATTGGCGGTTACTATACCGCAGTGATTTCACGTAATTTGGTATTTAATATTCGTCAGGAAGTCTTTGCTAAACTGCTGCGTCTACCTGCGCAGTATTACTTAGACAATACCAGCGGGCACATTACCGCCAAAATTATGTATAACGTAGAGCAGTTGACTGCTGCATCTACAGAATCGCTGCGTACATTGGTACAACAGGGTTTGATTACACTCGGCTTGCTCGGCTATTTGCTGTATACCAACTGGCGTTTGACCCTCTGTATTTTGGTATTTGGCCCATTAATTGGCTTGCTGATTCGTAAAGCTGCAAAACGCATGCGTCGTTTATCTATTCAAGTACAAGACACCATGGGGGATGTAAACCACGTGGTGCAAGAAACGGTGAATGGTAATTTGGTCGTCAAAGGTTTTTGTGGTCAGACCTATGAACAAAGCCGATTTAAAGAAAACTCTTTAGAAAACCTGCGTCGTGGTTTAAAGATGGTGGCAGTGCAGCAATTGAACAGCCCTGTGGTGCAGTTCATTATGTCCATTGCTTTGGCAATTATTATCTGGATTGCCTTACGCCCAGAAATTCTACGTGATATTTCAGCAGGCGAGTTTGTAGCCTACATTACTGCCGCAGGTATGTTGAGCAAACCAATTAAAGCCCTTACCGATATTAATGAAAAATTACAACGCGGTTTGGCAGCAGCGCATTCGGTTTTTGAATTGCTCGATATGCCTGAAGAAGATAATCACGGGACGCTTACACCAGACTTAAAAGGTAATTTGCAATTTAAGAATGTGAATTTGGTGTATTCCGATGGGCATCATGCCATTCATGATTTTAATCTGGATGTCAAAGCAGGTGAAACTGTGGCTTTAGTTGGGCGTTCAGGTGCGGGTAAAACCTCATTGGTCAATCTGTTGGTACGTTTTCAGGAAGTATCTTCAGGGCAAATTTTGTTTGATCAGCAGGATATTCGTGACATTGAGCTGAATAGCCTGCGTTCACAAATTGCTATGGTCAATCAGCAAGTGGTATTGTTTAACCGTACGGTGCGTGAAAATATTGCCTATGGTCAGCTTGAAGGTGCGAGTGATGAAGCAGTGATTGCTGCAGCCAAAGCGGCTTATGCACATGACTTTATTATGGCTTTACCGCAAGGCTACGACACAGCATTAGGTGCGCAAGGCTTGAATTTGTCTGGTGGTCAGCGACAACGTATTGCCATTGCACGTGCAATCTTAAAAAATGCACCAATTTTAATTTTAGATGAAGCCACCAGTGCTTTAGACAATGAATCTGAATACTTTATTCAACGTGCATTTGATGCGGCTATGCAAGACCGTACCACCATTGTCATTGCACACCGTTTATCTACCATCGAAAATGCTGATCGTATTGTAGTGATGGATCAGGGACGTATTTTAGAACAAGGTACTCATCAGGAACTCATGGCGCAAAAAGGCGCGTACTTTCAGTTGCATCAGCGTAACTTCGAGGAACATTAATTCATGTCTTTGGCACAATTTATTCAGGACGCTTGGCAGCAACAGGCCAAATGGCTAGTTGTGCTTAGGCCCTTGTCTTTATTGTACCGTGGCGTGAGTTTGCTCAATCAAAACTTATATCGTTCAGGTATTAAAACCGCTTATACCGCGCCCGTACCTGTGATGGTGATTGGTAATATTACTGTGGGTGGCAGCGGCAAAACCCCTTTGCTGATTCACTTGGTCAAATATCTACAAAGTTTAGATGTTCGTGTCGGCGTGATTAGTCGTGGTTATGGCGGCAAAGGCCCATTTCCAGCCTATGTAAGTATCGATGCCAATGTAGATGTTGTGGGTGATGAACCGACCTTGATTGTGCAATCTACAGGCGTGCCGATGGCAGTGGGGCCAAATCGTCAAAAAAGTATTGAATTGTTGCTTGCACAGCATGAATTGGATTTAATTATTAGTGATGATGGTTTGCAGCATTTGGCTTTAAACCGTCAATTGGAATGGATTGTTTTAGATAATAATCGTGGTTTGGGTAACGAGAAAATATTGCCCGAAGGTTATTTGCGTGAACCAAAATCTCGATTAGAGCATGCTACGGTGATTGAGCATGCAGCGCAGCCGAGTTCTGAGTTGAATATGCATTTGGCCGTTGCAGCGCCATACTTATTGCATCCCGCACAAGAATTAATTTTTGATCCGACCCAAAATTTTTATGCTGTCGTGGGCATTGGCTTTCCTGAGCGGTTTTATAAAACTTTAGAGTCGATGGGTGTGACCCAATTTCAATGTCATGAGTTTCCAGACCATCATGACTATGAAATTACCGATTTGCAGTTTGAAGACTCGCAACCGATGATTACCACAGAAAAAGATGCGGTCAAGTTATTGCCCCTGTTAAAGCAATATCCAGATTTTCAGCGCGAAATTTGGGTTGTACCTGTAGATGCAGTATTGTCATCGGCCTGCTATGTCACCTTACATCAACAATTGAAACAATTGGGTTTAAACCTGCCTGAAAGACCATGATAAGGAAAATTATGAAGCACATTGTTATCCCTGCACGTTATGCCAGTTCACGCCTGCCAGGCAAACCTTTACTGGAAATTCATGGTCGTGCCATGATTTTACGTGTGGTTGATCAGGCAAAAAAAGTGGCAGGTTTTGATGACTTGTGTGTGGCGACCGATGATGCTCGTATTGCAGAATTATGCCGTGCCGAAGGTGTAGATGTAGTGCTGACTTCGGCAGACCATCCATCAGGTACAGATCGTTTAAGTGAAGTGGCGCGCATTAAAGGTTGGGATAAAAACGATATTATCGTCAATGTGCAGGGCGATGAGCCACTTTTGCCTGCGCAATTGGTGCAACAAGTGGCGCAGTTGTTAGAAGCTCAACCTGAATGCTCGATGTCTACGCTATGTGAGCCGATTCAGCAACTAGATGAATTTACTCGCGACAGCATTGTTAAAGTGGTCATGTCTAAACACAATCAGGCTTTGTATTTTAGCCGTGCCACGATTCCTTATGACCGCGATGGTGCGAAAGCAGCGACACCACAATTGCATGCACATGCGTACCGCCATTTAGGTTTGTATGCGTACCGTGTGGAATTGCTGCAAGAATATGTGACTTGGGAAATGGGAACATTGGAAAAGCTGGAAAGCCTAGAGCAATTGCGTGTCTTGGAAAATGGACATCGTATTGCCATTGCAGTTGCAGAAGCCAATTTACCACCGGGTGTAGATACCCAAGCAGACTTAGACCGTTTAAATGCAATGGATATTGCCCATTTTGAGTAAGTGAATCACCGACCATGCAACGTGATGTAATTGGACAAGTATATCCTTGGCAGCAACAAGTTTGGGAAAACCTGACAGGGCGATTTCCCAAAATGGGGCATGGTTTATTGTTTTTTGGCAAACAGGGTTGTGGTAAAGAAGCCTTTGCACAGCAATTTGTGGCTTGGATTTTATGCCAACAGCGTGATGTGCAGTCACAGCCTTGTGGTGAATGTAGCAGTTGTCAGTGGTTAAAATCAGATACACATCCGAATTATGTCTATATCAGCACCGATGAAGAGAATAAAAAGCAAAACGCGAAAATTAAGATCGAGAAGATCCGTGATTTATTACCTTTTGTCCAGCAAACGGTAGATGGCTGGCGGGTGATTGTGATTGAACCTGCTGAAGCCTTAAATATTGCATCTTCCAATGCGTTGCTGAAAACCCTCGAAGAACCGGGTGATCGCATCGTGATTATTTTGCTGGCAGATCATTATCTTAAATTACCTGCAACCATTCGTAGCCGTTTGCAGCATTTTGCTTTAGACCGTATTGATGCTGCACAGGCTACGGCATATTTGCAGCAGCATTTGCCCGATTTAGATGCGAGCAAACAGCAATTGTTGATGAATTTGTCTAATCAAATGCCATTGCAGGCTTTGCAGTTGGCACAGGCAGAATGGCTGGAACAGCGTACAGATTTTCTGAAAGACTGGTATAAACTGGTGACGCAAAAAAATATGCCGATGGCAATCGCAACCAAGTGGAACAAGGCGCTGAGCTTTACTGATTTTAGTCAGATGTTTGAATACTTGTTGTGTGATTTAATTTGTGTCAAGCTAAATCAAAGCATTAAAAATTTGGATTTAAGCACCGCTTTGCAGCATTTGGCTGAACAATATGACTTAGAAAGTCTGTTTGGTTTATATGCAGAATTACAGCAAGCCAAGCCAATGCTTGAGCAAAACGTGCAAAGTAATCTAGTGCTTGATCAATTATGTATTAAGTTGATGAATATTTAAGGGGAACATGATGCAACCACGTATGGGCGGTATTATTCAGGCCAATATTCCTGATGTCGAAGCGCTATATTTAAGTTATATGCCATACGTTGTGGGCGGTGGCTTATTTGTACCCTCAAAACAACCTGTAAAAATGGGTGAAGAAATCTTCGTGCTTGCAACTTTGCCTGAACAATCACAAAAAATTCCACTTACAGGAAAAGTCATCTGGATTTCGCAAAAGCAAAACGGCATCAAATTGCAGGGCTTTGGCATTCAACTGAGCGGTGAAAAAGGCGTTTATTACAAATCTGAAGCCGAAAGAATCCTTGCGGGGCTTAAGTCTGACAACCGTAACAGTTACACTATGTAGGTTGTTTGCTTTTAGGAAAAAATCGTGTTTGTAGATACACATTGTCATTTAACGATGTTGGATTTAAGCCCTTATGATGGTGACTTAGATGCAGCAATTGCACAGGCACGCCTAGCGGGTGTGTCTAAAATTATGGGTATCTCTGTCGATTTAGACGATCATATTGCATTGTCAAAAATTGCAGCACGCCATGCCGATGTTGGTTATAGCGTGGGTGTGCATCCTTGTGAAAATGCAGAAAATATGGCGCGTGCCACCACCGAGCAACTGATTGCTTTAGCACAAGCAGACAAAGTCTGGGCTTTGGGCGAAACAGGTTTGGACTATTTTCACAGTACCGATTTTGTCGCAGAGCAAAAAGCCTGTTTTGCACGGCATATTCATGCGTCACAAGCTGTAAAAAAACCTGTGGTGGTACATACCCGTGCTGCCAAGCAAGATACAGTAGATATTATCCGTGCTGAAAAATCGACGCATGGTGTATTACATTGCTTTACTGAAGACTGGGCAACCGCCAAAGCGGTGTTAGATTGTGGTTATTATGTGTCATTTTCAGGCATTGTTTCCTTCAAAAATGCGCAAGATTTACGTGATGTGGCCAAGCAAGTACCTTTAGACCGTGTCTTAATTGAAACTGATAGTCCATATTTGGCACCTGTGCCATATCGCGGTAAGACAAATGAGCCAAAATACGTTCCGTATGTAGCCAAAGCCCTAAGTGATGTATATGATAAGTCCTTAGAGGAAATGGCTTTCATAACAACACAAAACTTTGAAAACCTGCTCAAAGGACATTAATTTGCATAGTGGAATGATGCAAAAATTTAATGTTCTGGTGATATTAAAAATTTCCATTGATTGAATAGTGAAAAGAGAGTTTATCGGGTGAAGATGGATCGTCAGGCTCAGTTTCGAGCAAGAGAAACGTTAATTTTCCAAGTGGCAGAGCAGTTGCTTTTGGAAAATGGTGAAGCAGGAATGACCCTTGATGCTTTGGCAGCAGAACTGGATTTGGCCAAAGGTACTCTATATAAACACTTTCAAAGTAAAGATGAACTATATATGTTGCTTATTATTCGTAATGAGCGCATGTTGCTAGAAATGATTAAAGATGCGGAAAAACAGTTTCCTGAACATCTAGCATTTTTTATGCTGCATCACTTACATCATCCTGAACGTACTGTGCTTTTTCATCAAATTGAAGAACGCCTTTCTACAACGGGTGTTGGCATTGGCTTGTTGTTTAGTGAACTATATCAGGTTCGTAAAAGCCGATTACGCATCATTATCCGTATGACTGAACAATATTTAGAATCTATTCATAGTCACATGGAAGTGCGTGATTATCTGGCTTCAATTTGGGCACTTACGCATGGTGCGGCAGCCATTTTAAACTCAAGTTTCTATCAGCGTTATTTAGGTTCCCGGGATACTTTACGTGTGGCCTATATCGATCAAGCGTTGGCGATGCCCAAACAAGCACAATCTTTCGAGCAATTGAATTAATACGCTATGAACACACCACTATCTTCGGTTCGCGGTTTTACGCTCATTGAATTGATGGTGGTGATAGTCATTATGGCGATTATGGCATCGCTGGTTTTAATGAATATCGGTGGTGTTGATCAGCGTAAAGCTATGCAGGCGCGTGAAGTGTTTTTATTGGATTTGCGTAAGCTGAATCGTGAAGCCAATGATCAAGCGCGTATTTTTGCACTCAATTTGCATCAAGCAACCGATGTTTCAGCTGCGCGTTATGATGTGTTGGAATATCAGCCTTATGCCACAGAACAACAATTAAGCCTACAAAATAATCAAAAATGGCAAAGCTATAGCGAATTTAAAAGAAGAACTTTACCTGAACAAGTTTCTATCCAAATTTTATCTTTAGAACAAAGCTATCCGAATGCTAACAATAGTGAGTTGCTGCAAGGTAATGCACCCGCACTGATTTGGCTTGGCAATGGTGAAGCCAAACCTGTGCGTATTCAGTTCTATTTAGAACAGCGTCCTGTAGGTGCGGAAATAGAGGTCGATCATTTAGGAAAAATCCATGAAAGCTAAAGGATTTACACTACTTGAAGTTATGGTGGCTTTGGCAATTTTTGCAACAGCAGCTATGGCAATGACCAAAGTGGCGATGCAATATACCCAATCCACCGCCAATGCAATTTTAAGAACCAAAGCACAATTTGTGGCTTTGAATGAAGTGGCAATGATGGAAATGAATCGGCAATGGTTAAGTGGAACAGAGTCAAAGCAAGTGACACAACAGGGCGAAACATGGCAAATTGACAAGTCCACACAGCCAACCATTAGTCCGAATGTGCAACGTGTCGATCTTCAAATCAGTTTATATAATCAAGACACAGGACAAGTTGAAGCAGGAGTGACTTCTTTGGTGTTTTTTAATGCCCGTGAGCAGCAATCATGAGTACAAAGAAAGGCTTCACTTTAATTGAGTTGCTAGTCGCTATTGCAATTTTTGCAGTGCTGTCTGCTTTGGGTTGGAAAGTATTTGATTATCTCGCCAAAGTCAAAGATCGCAATGCGATGCATGAAGCCAATTTAGAGCAGTTGCAAGAAAGCTATCAACAAATTTTACGTGACACGATGCAGGCTGTTCCATTAACGGCCAATGTTAAAGGGCAGCAACAACCTGCTTTAGTTTTACAAAATGGACGCTTTAATTTCAGTAAAACAGGGGTGACCGATCCTTTGCAGCAGGGTATTTCACCCCATGAGCGTGTTGAATATCAATATCGTGCCGATGAAAAAAAATTGTATCGTTTAAAATATCGTAATTTGCATCAAACGGGCAATGATCAGCCTGAGTCGAGCGTGATGTTGGATGAAGTTGAAGCCTTTGAGATTATGGTATTGAATCCAAATGAATTAAGTAGTTGGCCTGAAAGCAATATTGATCCTCAGCAAACTGAACAATTAAGGCTACTCCCGAAAGGAATAAAAATAAATTTAACCGTGCGTGACGTGCAATACGAATGGATATTTAGCTTATTGCAGACTGATTTTTTAAAGAAGAAAGACAATTAAAGGCACAGTGGCAATGTATTCAAAATCGACTCAGCGCTTAGGTAGCATCATCAAATCACAACAAGGCATCGCCTTGATTACGATTTTGATGTTGGTTGCCTTGGCTACGATTTTGGCCGCGACCATAGCCAAACGGCAAATGTATACCAGTGAAAATACCGCGTATTTGATGCGTCAAAATCAAGCATTGTTATATGCCAAAAGTGCCGAAGTGTTTTTTGCAGAATTACTACAAGATGATGCTGAAAATGCAGGTCAAGTCGATCACTTACAAGAAAACTGGGCAAAACCAATGCCGCCATTTCCAGTCGAAGATGGTTATGTATCGGGCGTATTGCAAGATGAGTCGGGGAAATTTAATTTAAATAGTTTGCTGACAACCGAAGATCAAGTGAACGAAAAAGCAAAAAAATATTTTGAAAAGCTGTTGCAGCGTGTTGGGCTACCTGCTCAATTAAGTGAAGCCGTGATTGACTGGCAAGATGCAGATGATGAGCCGAGTGGTGCAATGGGTGCAGAGTCGAGTTATTACCAAGGTTTAGCAATTCCTTATTTACCGCCCAATAGCTTATTTCACAGCGCAGAAGAATTAAAACAAGTCCGTGGTTTTGAAGGTACGAAGTATCAGCAAATTGCGCCTTATGTGAGTGCCTTGCCAAAACGGGATACCACTATCAATATTAATACCGCACCTGCTTTGGTTTTGGCGAGCTTAGATGAAAAACTGGATGTGGTTGTAGTGCAAAATCTACTTGATCGTCGTAATGCCAATTTGGAACACTTTAGCAATGTAAACGCTTTGTGGGAGTTAGATGGCTTTCAAGCTGTCGATAGCGCGATACGCAATGAATTTACAAGTTTATTGGGTGTGCAATCCCATTATTTTAAAGCCAAAATTGAAGTGGTATTGGGCGAGCGCAAACGTCAATTTAGCAGTGATTTGGTGCGTACCGAAAAATCTGTCAATGTCAGTGGGCGAAGTCTGGCGCTATTTTAAGTATTAGCATTAACCTTGACTTAGTTGCTGTTATTCGGATGCAAATGCATTGCATATCTGTACTGAAACTGATCATTACGATTTTTGTCTGGCAATCTGCGGGCTAAAATTGGCTTATTGTTCACGTTTTGCATTATAATTAAAAAGAATATCCCCCAAATATTTTGATGACGTTAAGACCCATGTTAATTCGAAAGTTATTTAAGTTTGAAAATGCGCATATTGTGCGTAATTGCACTTCAGACCGCTGTAAGCGCTCGATTCATGGTCATAGCTATAAAGTAGAATTATTACTGAAAGCTTCAAAACTTGATCATGGACAAATGGTGTATGACTTTGGTTTGCTTAAAGGTGTAATCAAAGAATTATTTGATGCCTTCGATCATGCCATTTGTTTTTGGGAGCAGGATGACCCTGCATATATTCAAGCCTGCAAAACGTTCAGCGCACGTTGGGTATCTTTACCAGTATCGCCATCAGCAGAGCAGTTTTCACGTATTTTCTTTTATTTGGCACAACAAGTTTTGGCATCAACCATCACACAAAATGGGGAAGGTGATGTAGAGGTCTATTCTGTGATTGTACATGAAACTGATACAGGCTATGCACAAAGCTTTTTGGAAGATATTGAAAATGCGCAGATGGGATTGCTAAGTCTGGATCAAATTCATTTCTCTGAGCAAGTACAGACAGAATGGTCAGACCCACAAATGTATGAAAAATTAAAACAGGGGATGACATTCCAAAACCCGAATGTCGAGTTACAAGTTAAACTTTAAATCACATCATTAGACATCAACAAGGATTGATAGCGGTATGTCTTTTACTGAGCAGCAATATGCGAGCTTAAACAAAGTCCAGTTGGATGACAGTTGGAAATACAGCTTGGCTGAATTTTTATTAAGTCCTCAAATGGATGCGCTACGTGAGTTTTTGTTGCAAGAAAAACAACAGAATAAGGTGATTTATCCACCAAGTTCGCTGATATTTAACGCTTTAAATACCACCCCTTTAAATCAGGTGAAAGTGGTTATTATTGGGCAAGACCCTTATCATGGGCCGAATCAAGCGCATGGACTCAGCTTTTCTGTGCAAAGAGGGGTTGCATTACCCCCATCTTTGCGTAATATTTTCCATGAGTTACATACAGATTTAGGTATACCTGTTCCACGCCACGGCGATTTAACCCATTGGGCGGAACAAGGGGTGTTGTTACTCAACAGCGTATTAACTGTACAAGCAGGACAACCAACCTCGCACCAAAAGCAGGGTTGGGAAGATTTTACAGATCATGTGATTGATGTGTTAAATCAACAACGTGAGCATATTGTGTTTATTTTATGGGGCGCGTATGCACAACGTAAGGGACAACGTATAGATCCGAATAAACATCTGATATTGAAGGCAGCACATCCATCGCCACTGGCAGCAAATCGTGGTGGTTTTTTTGGATGTAAAGTATTTTCAAAATCAAATAATTATCTTAAACAAAATGGCATTGAGCCTATAGACTGGCAGCTGGACGCATGACACATTCTCCCATTTCAAAAGAATACCACCCAGATTTAATTATAGAAGAAGCAAAAAATGGCTGGCGCATTGTGCGTTTGAATCGCCCAAAATCATTGCATGCTTTGGA
This sequence comes from Acinetobacter sp. YH16053, assembly GCF_013417035.1. NCBI lineage: Bacteria > Pseudomonadati > Pseudomonadota > Gammaproteobacteria > Moraxellales > Moraxellaceae > Acinetobacter > Acinetobacter sp. YH16053. Next base: position 6,449 of record NZ_VPEP01000008.1, on the reverse strand, counting down.
TGAATCAATTGTTTCTGCATTATTGGCAGTATTTGAAGATTTTCATACCGATGACAGTGTGAAAGCAATTTGGCTGGATTCAACTACACCTAAAGCGTTTTGTGCAGGTGGTGATGTGCGTAAGTTACGCCAGTTGGTTATTAATGATGAAGTTGCAACCGCCAATAAATTCTTCGAGCAAGAATATGCGCTGGACTTGTTGTTGCATAACTATGCCAAGCCTGTGTTGGTTTGGGGTGAAGGTTATGTGATGGGCGGTGGTTTAGGCCTTTTCATGGCTGCGCCATTCCGTTTGGTAACACCGTATTCACGTTTGGCGATGCCAGAAATTAATATTGGCTTGTACCCAGATGTAGGCGCAACCCGCTTCTTGGCAGACCGTGGTGCGATTGGTTTGTTCACTGGTTTAACAGGTTCAATTATGACTGCAGCGGGTGCTTATGGTATTGGTTGGGCAACGCATATTTGTGATGCGCAGCGTGCAGCAGTGTTAGATAAAGTCATTAATATTGACTGGAATCATTACCCAGCAGGTGACTTTCGTGCCATTGATGACACCTTGAACAGTATGCATCGCCCAGTAGGTCCAGGGCCATTACAAAACTCTTTGGATGTGATTCAAAGCGTGTGCCGTGGTGTGAGTTTTGAAAGTGACTATGAGTCGATTATTGGTTTGAGTGATGCGCGTAGTGACTGGTTGCGTCAAGCCAGTGAAAATCTGCAAAAAGGTTCACCAACCACAGCGGCTTTAACTTGGTTGTTATGGCAATGGGGTAAGCAAGTTCATTCTTGGAATGAAGTATTTGAACTAGAAACTCAAATTTCTGACTGGAAAATCCGTCACGCAGATTTTGTAGAAGGTGTGCGTGCGCGTTTAGTTGATAAAGACTTGGCACCTGCATGGCAACAAAACGGCAAGATTAATCTCAAAAATATTTTTGTAGATAATCCACCTGTGACCACTATTGAAAGCTGGAATGAATTGTTAAAGCAATACGAAATTATTTAATTTTTCATTCTATTTCGCTGTTATTTTGAATGTCAGAACAACACTATAGTGATGAAGATTGGATGCAGCTTGCTTATGCGCAGGCTGCATTGGCTGCGGCACAGGGAGAAATTCCTGTGGGTGCAGTGATTGTGAGTCAAAATCAAGTAATCGGTGCGGGCTATAACGCACCTATTTCTTTACATGATGCAACTGCACATGCTGAAATTGTTGCTATTCGTGCCGCTTGCGCCAATATTAAAAACTATCGTTTACCCGAAGACGCAATCTTATATGTCACCTTAGAGCCTTGCACCATGTGTGTGGGGGCATTGATTCATGCGCGAATTAAACGGGTAGTGTTTGGTGCGACAGAACCCAAAGCGGGTTCATTAATCAGTGCCAGAAAGCTTTTAGAATCGGGTTATTACAATCATATTTTTGAATATCAATCAGGTTGTTTAGAGCAACAATGCTCGAGTCAGTTAAGTGATTTTTTTAAAATGCGTCGTGCACAAAAGAAACAACAAAAGCAGCAACAGCTAATAAATGACCTAGATGATCAAAAGCAAACCTGAGTTTTACTGCTGATTTGCGTTAAACTGAATGACAGATCATTTAATAATTTATTCTCAGGTCTTACCATGAATGCCATTCAAATCAAAAAAGAATTTAATGCGCCTGTTGCGCAGGTTTTTGAATTACTGTCTAAACATGCGACATATAACATTGCCTTTGCGCCTATGCAGGTAGTGCGTGTGAAAGATTCAGCTGACCCTGAGCGCCCTGATGGAGTAGGTTCCGTACGTCGCATGGGTATTGGGCCAATTAAGCCTTTGCAGGAGCAAATTACTTTGCTCGAACCGAATCAGCGTATTGAATATAAAATCATTAAAAACCCATTGATCAAACATCATTTGGGGGTCATTGAATTTCAAGATATGCCTGATAATAAAACTTTGGTGACCTACAGCATTGAGTTGCAAACTCGTGTGCCATTTGTGAGTAAGGCTATTTTGGCTCAACTAAAAACTGCAATTAAAATTGGCTTGTCTAAACTGGCCAAATCTCTCTAAATCATTACGGAAACAGCATGACGGTTCAAATTATTACCATTGATGGCCCAAGTGGCTCAGGTAAGGGTACCTTAGCTGCAAAATTGGCAGCACATTATCAATTTCATTTGCTAGATTCAGGTGCTTTGTATCGTTTGCTTGGTTTGGCTTTGCATAAGCAAAATCTGCTAGATCGTCTAGATACAGAGCTGCAAGCGTGCATCAACATCGCAACGCACTTAAACATTCAATTTGTAACCCAGTCTGATGCAACTCAAGTGCTATTGGATGGTGAAGATGTCACCCAAACTATTCGTACTGAGCGTGTAGGTGAGTATGCTTCTAAAGTGGCAGCTGTGCCAGAACTAAGAATCGCATTGCTTGCCCGACAGCACGCTTTTGCCCAAGCACCTGGCCTGGTGGCAGATGGGCGTGATATGGCAACCAGCATTTTTCCTGCAGCGCAAGCCAAAATCTATTTAACGGCTTCGGCGGAGTCACGTGCACAAAGACGTGTAAAACAGTTGCAGGGTATGGGGCTGGATGCTAAAATAAGCGACATTTTAGCGAATATCCAAGCTCGCGATAAACGTGACATGGAGCGCACAGTTGCTCCACTTAAGCCGGCAGATGATGCTTACATCATTGATAGTTCTGAACTGAACATTGATGAAGTATTTGCATTAATGACGGTTTATGTCGATCAGAAGCTTGGTATTAGCCGCGCTTAATAGGCGTGAACCTAATATATTCAGCGAACGCATAGCTTGATCAGTTTTATACGGACTATGTAGACGCTTAACTAAACCGGCCTTGTCTGATCCAAGACCGCTGACTTTATCAGGTATATCATGACCGAATCTTTTGCAGCCCTCTTTGAAGAAAGCGAATTAAACCTCAACGTTGAAAAGGGTGCTGTCATCCAAGGCGTTGTAGTAAGCATCGACTCTGATTGGGTAACAGTTGATACTGGCCTTAAATCAGAAGGCGTTGTAGACCGCGCTGAATTCTTAAACGAACAACGCGAACTTGAAGTTCAAGTTGGTGACACCGTTGATGTTGTTGTTGAAGCACTTGACAACGGTATGGGCCAAACTGTTTTATCACGTGAAAAAGCAAAACGTGCTGAAACTTGGACTAAACTTGAAAAAATCTTTGAAGACGGCGAAATCGTTACTGGTGTTATCTCTGGTAAAGTTAAAGGCGGTTTCACTGTAGACATCGGTCCAGTTCGTGCGTTCTTACCAGGTTCTTTGGTAGACACTCGTCCTATCCGTGACACAACTCACCTTGAAGGCAAAGAGTTAGAGTTCAAAGTTATCAAACTTGATGCTAAACGTAACAACGTTGTTGTATCTCGTCGTGCAGTGATGGAAGCTGAATCTTCAGCTGACCGTGAAGCACTTCTTGCTCAGCTTGAAGAAGGTCAAACTGTTACTGGTACAATCAAGAACCTTACTGACTACGGTGCATTCGTTGACCTTGGCGGTATTGATGGTCTTCTTCACATCACTGACATGGCTTGGAAACGTATCAAGCATCCATCAGAAGTGGTTGAAGTGGGTCAAGAAGTTACTGTTAAAGTACTTAAATTTGACAAAGAGCGTAACCGCGTATCTTTAGGTCTTAAGCAATTAGGCGAAGATCCATGGTTAGCGATCATGAGCCGTTATCCTAAAGGTTCTATCGTTAAAGCTCGCGTAACTAACTTAACTGACTACGGCTGTTTCGCAGAAATCGCTGAAGGCGTTGAAGGTTTAGTTCACGTTTCAGAAATGGACCACACAAACAAAAACATCCACCCATCTAAAGTTGTTCAGATTGGTGATGAAGTTGATGTTATGGTTCTTGAAGTGGACGAAGAGCGTCGTCGTATTTCTCTTGGTATCAAACAAACTCGTGCTAACCCATGGGAAGAGTTTGCTAAGAACCACGACAAAGGTGAAAAAGTTTCAGGTACTATCAAGTCAATCACTGACTTCGGTATCTTCATCGGTTTACCAGGCGGTATCGATGGTCTAGTTCACTTGTCTGACATTTCTTGGAACGAGCAAGGCGAAGAAGCTATCCGTCGTTACAAGAAAGGTGACACTGTTGAAGCAGTTATCCTTTCTGTAGACGCTGAAGGCAACCGTATCAGCCTTGGTATCAAGCAATTGAACAGTGATCCATTCAACGATTTCTTAGCTGCTAACGAACGTGGTGCTTTGGTTAAAGGTACTGTAACTGCTGTTGACGCTCGTGGCGCAACTGTTAAGTTAGCTGACGAAGTTGAAGCAACACTTAAAGCATCTGAAATCAACCGTGATCGCGTTGAAGATGCAACTAAGTTCTTAGAAGTTGGTCAAGAAGTTGAAGCGAAAATCATCAACGTAGATCGTAAATCTCGCTCTATCAACTTGTCTATCAAAGCGAAAGACGAAGCTGAAGAGAAAGAAGCAGTTGCTAACTTGAAAACAGCAGCTAGCGGTCAAGACAATGGTCCTAAGACTATTGGTGATTTGATCAAAGCTCAAATGGGCAACTAAGTTGCGGGTAAACTGTATGGTTAATGTAAATTAACTAATACTTTTTACACAAATACTGTAAACGGTAGCGTAGTATTCAATTATTACGCTACCGTTTTGTATTTAAACAGGTTATTATCAGTTTTAGGTAAAAGTAGCTTGATAATTAAAGAGGTCGCAGATGACTATTGAAGCACTTAATAAGTCTGACTTGATAGAACGAATTGCTTTGAAAAATCCACATCTGGCTGAGCCATTGGTGGAAGAAGCTGTTAAGATAATGATAGATCAAATGATTGCATCACTATCGGCAGATAACCGAATTGAAATTCGTGGATTTGGTAGTTTTGCATTGCATCACCGTGAACCACGTGTAGGTCGTAACCCAAAAACAGGTAAGTCTGTAGAAGTTGCGGCTAAAGCTGTACCGCATTTTAAGCCGGGTAAAGCACTACGTGATGCAGTAAACGAATCGGCAAATAAATAAAATTCCTAGGGGTGTTTATGCGTTACGTTCTCGTCGCTATTTTAGTTATTCTATTTGGATATTCTCTGGCACTGGTTTTGCAAAACGGCACTGAACTTTCGGTTGATCTATTGTTTACCCAAGTACCTGCTATGCGTTTGGGCTTATTATTACTAATCACGTTAGCACTTGGTTTAGTGTTGGGACTGTTGTTGGGTGTGCAAGTTTTCCGTGTATTCCAAAATAGTTGGGAAATTAAGCGACTACGTAAAGACATCGAACATCTGCGTAAAGAGCAAATTCATGCGGCTCAACTGGCTGCTGCTGAAGCTGCTGCACATACGCGCCATGAAAAAACAGTATTAGATGTGCATACAGAAGACCGTTCTTCTAATGCCCTTTAAATTAGCAAATTAAGTTAATTTAAAAGCAACACCCCAAGGTTTACTTTGGGGTGTTTTTTTATGCTTATATTTTTATAGTCATCTATTCCGCTTATGATCAGATTTGAGCTGTCTTTTGACTATCTGCCTCATGCGAATCACTTTATAATAAGCATTATTTGTCTAATTCATAGGTAATTCTCTTGAGTATCATTGTTGCCCTCGATGCTAAAAGCCAATATGACGCCTTAACCATTGCAGAACAGTTAGATCCTGCATTATGTCGAGTAAAAGTTGGTAAAGAGTTATTTACCCATGAAGGTCCTGCAGTCGTGAAAGCCTTGCATGACAAAGGTTTTGAGGTTTTTCTAGATTTAAAATTTCATGATATTCCAAACACAACTGCGCAAGCGGTCTGTGCTGCAGCTGACTTGGGTATTTGGATGGTCAATGTGCACGCCTCTGGTGGCCGAAAAATGATGGAAACCTGCGTGGAGCGTTTAAAAGCGGGGAATTACCAAACACAACTGATTGCGGTGACTGTATTGACATCTATGGGGCGTGAAGATTTAAAAGACTTAGGTTTAGATATTGAGCCGTTTGAGCAAGTGCAGCGATTGGCTAAACTCACAAAAGATAGTGGTTTAGATGGGGTGGTATGTTCTGCGCAAGAAGCAAAAATGTTGCGTGAAACTTTGGGACAAGATTTTTCCTTAGTGACGCCAGGTATCCGCCCTGAAGGTGCTAATGCCGATGATCAAAAACGTATTGTGACTCCAAAACAAGCTATGCTGGATGGTTCTACGCATTTGGTGATTGGTCGTCCAATTACAAAATCTGAAAATCCACGTCAGACTTTGAAAGATATTTTAGCGACGCTTTAATTTTACTATCGCTGACTCTCTAAAAGGGAGATAAGCCCTCATTGCTGTCCCACAATTTTTCACAAGAGGAAGCTCATTTGAGCTTCCTCTTGTTTTATGGGTATTTTATCGGGTGAAAATAAAGCTTTTAAAGTTCTTCTTTCAAACAAATTCACTTGAATTATTC
>NZ_VPEP01000090.1:0-2167 GCF_013417035.1 Acinetobacter sp. YH16053 | reverse complement strand
AGCTCCCTGTTGCTTCATAACGAGATTTACAGAGCAAAGCGACTGTAGCCACTGGCTCCATGACGAGCGAAGCGAGCATAAAGCTTTATGAGCGAAGCGAATCCATTCTTGTTTTTAGCGTCCTAGCGGGTCTTTGAAAAAAACTGCCCCCAGGAATCGAGCGCAGCGAGATTCAATAGAGTTTGAGCGAAGCGAAAACATAGGGCAGTTTTAAATGCCGTTTTTAATTTTTTTGGGCTTTTAATAATAAAAAAGCTTTTAAATGCTTTTAAGCAGTCTGAAAGCATTGATATACGTGCGTTTCAGAGGACATAAGACGACACTTAGTGTGCTAAAAGACGACACTTAGTGTGCTAGAAATTCTCAATAAGACGACACTTAGTGTGCTTTGAAAGACAAAATAAAACATGTCGTTTTAAGCACGTTTAGTTTGCAAGATGCGACAAAATAAAATATGTCTGCTTATTGCTTCTTGATAAGGCTTCACATAAGATCAATAAGACGACATAATAAAATAAGACGCTATATGAAAGATTTAATTGTGAAAGATAACGCTTTAATTAATGCCAGCTACAATCTTGACCTAGTGGAACAACGGTTAATTCTTTTAGCAATAATTGAAGCCCGTGAAAGTGGTAAAGGTATTAATGCGAATGACCCTTTAACTATTCACGCAGAGAGCTATATCAACCACTTTGATGTATTGAAAAATGGTGCTTATCAAGCACTAAAAGAAGCCTGTAAAGACTTGTTTGCTCGTCAATTTAGCTATCAAGAACCAAGAGGAAAAGGAGTAGCTCATATTACCTCACGTTGGGTTTCTCAAATTGCATACATCGAAAAAACGGCATCTGTTGAGTTAATTTTTTCACCTGCAATTATCCCTTTAATAACTCGGCTAGAAAAACAATTTACGAGCTATGAGTTAGAGCAAGTAAAAGGGCTTTCCACTGGCTACGCCATTAGACTTTATGAACTTTTGATTGCTTGGCGTAGTAGTGGGAAAACACCAATTATTGAGCTAAGTGAGTTCAGAGAAAGATTGGGAGTATTAGAAAGTGAATATCATCGAATGCACGACTTTAAAAAGCGTGTTTTAGAACCATCATTAAAGCAAATCAATGAAAATACAGATATTACTGTCAAAGAAGAACAGCACAAAAGAGGACGTAATATTATTGGTTTTTCATTCCGATTTAAACAGAAGGCACAGCCAAAAAAACAACAAAAAACCGACCCTAAACGAGATCCAAACACACCTGATTTCTTTGTCGAAATGACCGATGCACAACGGCATTTGTTTGCACACAAATTATCTGAACTGCCCGAAGTTGGTAGCGAATATGCAGAGATCGGAGAGTCATCCGAAGACTTTACGAAACGCCTTGCAGACATGCTTTTAGAGCCAAAAAAATTCAGGATGTTTTATCCGCTACTGGAACAGCTCGGCTTTGGTTCTAAAAAAATCCAATCTGCACCAGTCAAACAGGTAGATGAACCTAAGTTTATTGAATTGCGAAATATGCAAGTGAACAGCTTGTCGTTCAATATGTCCCGTGACAAGAAATTCGCTCATTTAAAACAGGAAAACGAATCTCCAGATGATTTTATGCAACGGCTTCGCATCATGCTAAAAGACCCAAAACAGCAAATTCAATTTTATGACTACGTGAATGCCAAAAAGTAGCAATTAATCCTCCAAAAAAGATTTCAAAACGCCCCAACTTTTGGGGCTTATTTTTATCTTTTTTAGAGGCCGTTTTTTTGTTTCTCGGAGAGAAACGCGTAAGCGTGCATTCCCTCCTGCTGTCGGAAAATGATAAATCTCCAAACCGCTAAAAATTTTCTTGTTAGCAAAGCACCAATATCGAATTTCACCCCATAGCGCAAAAACCGCCTAAAATCGCATTTAAGCGCCTTTTCTTCAAAAACAGGGAAATCTAGCTAAACAGGGCTAAAAACGCCAATAAACGCAAAATAGGAGCATTTAGACCATGAAATTGAGTGATGCCGAAAAAAATAATCGTTTGTCAGAGGTGTTTTTAAAGAAATCAGATCGAGAATATTACGATTTAGAAATCACTGAAGATCATCAAAAACTTTATGATCAGTACGTTTCAGGTGATTTAAACAAGCAAGATTTTGAAGAACAACTAAACAAATTGAT
>NZ_VPEP01000089.1:0-2136 GCF_013417035.1 Acinetobacter sp. YH16053 | reverse complement strand
AAAAAAGAACCTCTTATTTCCTACAATGGCTTTTCTAACTTGATCTGGTGTCAAGGTATCAATATTAAGACCCAATTCTTTATAAGCAGCAATCACAGCGCCACCGAGCTGATACTTTCGATTGTTTTCAGCTTTACGCTTTTTCCCTGCATCTTTTTTCTGGATCTGACTCAAGTACAGCTCCAAATCAGCATATTGCAGTTTTTGAGCTTTGAAATTCAGATATCGGGTACACATCATCTTCAGAATATTCAGTTCAGCAACACCCAGTTGATTGTCCTGGTATGCATGAAACAACTCGATAAATTTAGCTTCATATTCAGTCTGTCTAGGATTTTTAGACAGCTCATCAAACAGCAGCTGAAGCTTCAGATGCTCTCTGTAAGGTTTTAATGCTTCTTTGACTAATATTTTATGAGCTTCAGACAACATCTCAAAATTAAAGTCTTCAGCCTCCAATGCATCAATGACCTGATTCTGTAATTCAGTACGTCGATTGTTCTCTAATAAAAAATCCACGAAAGCATGTAACTCTGCTCTCTGAAGTAACTGAGCTGGTCGACCACGCTTTTTTGCTTTTTCCATTTCCATCATCTGCCGCTAAATTTTCAGAACTGCTACCGATTTAATTATGGTTTTACCATAATTAAATCGGGCAGTCTGAAAATAATTATTTAAAATAAAAATAAAATTTCTTGAAAAGAATTTTTATTTTTATTTTAAATAATTCGCACTTGACAGTTTCTCCTGATCGGAGAAACTAGTACGCAATGGGGCGATTCCCCCTTGACCCCCTTCAACCGGATTTTTCAGCCATCCAGGCATTCCAAATCCGGGCGGTTTTCATTCCGTTTCACTGCATAAAAACCGGTCTAGAACCCAACAGAGGTAAGCATGGCCAGCTATCATTTCAGCGTCAAAAGTAAAAATAAAGGCTACGCCATTCAGCATTACCTCTACCTTGCACGGCTAATGCAGTATGAGCAGGTCCGCAAAAACAGTAATGAGGTGCTGGAACATGTTGAGCCTGGCCGCTGTATGCCTTCTTTCGTTAAAGATCCAATCGAATTTTGGCATGCAGCAGATACTTATGAACGAGCGAATGCCAAGGCCTATATGGAGTATGAAATTGCCCTACCAAATGAGTTCACGCCAGAACAGCGTAAAACGCTCATAGAGACGTTTTTAGACAAACATATAATTCCACAGCAATATCCGCATTCATACGCCATACATAACGTTAAATCGCGCCTCAGTGGCGAAGATCAGCCTCATTGTCACATCATGTTCTCGCTAAAAGCCGATGACAGTATTGAACGGACAGCCGAACAATATTTCAAACGCTATAACCCCAAAGATCCAAGCAAAGGCGGTGCAAAGAAAATCCAGCTGCAGGATGGCCACGCAGACTATTCCACTTTTTTAATTTATATCCGAAAACAATGGGAAAACCATCTGAATGATGCCCTTGCACAGCACTGTCCAACCGTCACCTACACACTGGATGGCCAAGACATCACCATCAAAAATCAGGTTTCAGCTGACAACTATGAGAAATACAACGAGATCCATGGCACCTTGTATCTCCCGGAACCCAAATTAGGTGCTGGGAAACAGAATGAAACCGTGGAATACCTGGCTGAGATCCAGAAAATCCGGCTGCACAATGCCAAAGAACGAGAAATGGAACAAAAGCAGCGGCAACAGACGCAGACACATGAATATTTCTATTCATGCTTGAATGAGCCTTACACCTCACTCGAAGTCATGCACTACTTGAATTACTTGGCCAAAAAAGCCAAAAACCAAAAAGAACTCAATCAAGATTTCAAAGAAATCATCAAAACACAGAAGCCAATGCTTCAGACTGAACATTGGAACCTGAACAGGATGGATTACCAGCTGAAAAATTCACTCGAATATCCAGATCCCCAAATCGAGTTCAATCCTGTCTTAAAATCTCAGGCTGAACAATCGAAAGTTATTCAAACCAACCAACCTGCTGAATCTACTCTGTCATCCATACAGCCTAAACCAAAGAATGATGATTATGATTTTGGCGGTCCCTAGGTTTGATGTTTTCTATATACCTAGAAGGTATATAAAGAGCGTGTGCTACGATCGACTGATTAGCAA
>NZ_VPEP01000088.1:0-2226 GCF_013417035.1 Acinetobacter sp. YH16053 | reverse complement strand
CCCAACGAATCGAGCGAAAGCGAGATTCAATAGAGTTTGAGCGTAGCGAAAACCAAGGGCAATTTTTCCTTGCCTGGGCTTTTAATTATTTTAAAGTTTTTAAATACTTTTAGACACGCTGAAAGCCTTTATTGGCAATACTTTCAAAGGCTATATGACACCGTTTACCTTGCAATATGACACCGTTTACCTTGCAATATGACACCGTTTACCTTGCAATATGACACCGTTTACCTTGCTTATAGCACTAAAATTAATTATTGTGTCATAGCATAATAAATAATACTGGTGCTTCATGAGAGAATTAGTTGTAAAAGACAATGCCTTAATTAATGCAAGCTATAACTTAGATTTAGTAGAACAACGTTTAATTTTATTGGCCATTGTTGAGGCAAGAGAAAGCGGGAAAGGTATTAATGCTAATGATCCCCTTGAAGTACATGCAGAAGGTTATATCAATCAATTTGGCGTACATCGCAATACGGCTTATCAAGCATTAAAAGATGCCTGTAATGATTTATTTGCAAGACAATTTAGCTATCAAAAAATAAATGAAAGAGGGAATATTGAGAACTATAGATCCCGTTGGGTTAGTGAAATTGGATATGTAGATAATGAAGCAGTGGTTAAGCTTATCTTTGCCCCTGCCATAGTTCCATTAATTACACGCTTAGAAGAGCATTTTACTAAATACGAATTGCAGCAAGTTAGTAATCTCAGTAGTGCTTATGCTGTTCGTTTATATGAGTTATTAATTGCTTGGAGAAGTACGGGCTCTACTCCAATTATAGAGCTAAGTGATTTCCGTCAAAGAATTGGCGTACTCGATACAGAGTACAAGCGTATGGAACGCTTTAAAACTAGTGTACTTGAGCTTGCTATTAAACAAATTAACGAACATACAGATATCACTGTGAAGTATGAGCAACACAAAAGAGGTCGATCAATTTCAGGATTCTCTTTTACTTTTAAACAGAAAAAGAAGGACAACCCACCGATAGAAAGAGATCCGAATACGTTAGATCTCTTTACGAAGATGACTGATGCACAACGCCATATGTTTGCAAATAAACTTTCTGAACTTCCTGAAATGGGTCGTTATTCCCAGGGAACTGAAAGCTATCCGCAATTTGCTGTTCGTATTGCTGAGATGCTGCAAGACCCTGACCGAATAAAAGAACTATACCCATACCTAAAAAAAGTGGGATATATGCCATCAAATAAAAAGGACACCGTAAATGGCTAAGTTATCACTAAGTGAAGTATCTAAAAAATTTCATGTGGATAGATCAACCATTTACAGAGCTGTACGTAATGGACGTTTATCACGCTCCAGTGATGGACAATTCGATCTAGCAGAGGTCATACGATGCTTTGGAGAACCTGAGCAAACATCTCAAAAAATTGAATCATCTAAGCAAGAAGGTGATGAATCTACAAAAAAACTTATTGCCCATTTAGAAAATGAAGTCAAAAAATACCAAGAACGTGAAGAACGGTTAATGCAACAAATTGACCGTATGCAAACACTCATTGAGCTGAAAAGTGTTGCACCTGCCACAGCAGCACCACAACAAGATGCTACGGCATGCGACACCGACATGCCACAGCATGCGACAACACAACAAGACAATGATAATAAAAAGAATAATGCATTAAATATTGCAGAAAATGTGGCGGTGCCACAGCAAGAAACTACGGCATACCACACCCAAACGCTACAGCATGCCACGTTGCAAAATGTGGCAGTGCCACAACACAAAAAACGTGGCTTATTTGGCCGTGTGCTGAATGCTGTTTTTGATAATGACTAAGGGAGAGAGATCATGCCGAAACTGAAAGACATTGCCCTGGGAATTATTGTGGCCCCGCTGCTGATCCCGATCATGCTGATTGCATCGTACCAGGATAAAAAGGCACTGAAGAAAGAGCTGAATGAACGCCAAAAAGAAAAAGACCAGGCATCCTGATTATTCAATTGACCTAATCAAGATCGTGGAACATTGTTCACTTATTAAGCGTGGAACATGAAAAATCATGAAAAAGCCGTTCCAGTGCGCTGAACCCTAGAACGGCTTTGACTAAGCTATTGATGCTTATAGGAAAATTTCAAGCATTTCGTATAAGGTGTATTATGTTAATTTTAGGGAAATTTAAGAATCTCTATGCAATGGTTTATTCAATATTCTTTGATTTCTTATCTTTTAGGTTAATCAGAAATAGCCA
>NZ_VPEP01000087.1:0-2235 GCF_013417035.1 Acinetobacter sp. YH16053 | reverse complement strand
ACAACTAAACAAATTGATCAAGTAACCGAGCGAGTGTCTACGAGCGACTGAGCGTTATAAAAATTTGCCCCTGCCTTTTCCCTGATTACAAGCTCCCTGTTGCTTCATAACGAGATTTACAGAGCAAAGCGACTGTAGCCACTGGCTCCATGACGAGCGAAGCGACTGTAGCCACTGGCTCCATGACGAGCGAAGCGAGCATAAAGCTTTATGAGCGAAGCGAATCCATTCTTGTTTTTAGCGTCCTAGTGGATATTTGAAAAAACTGCCCCCAGGAATCGAGCGCAGCGAGATTCAATAGAGTTTGAGCGAAGCGAAAACATAGGGCAGTTTTAAATGCTTTTTAATTTTTTTTTGGCTTTTAATAATCTTTTAAGCTTTTAAATGCTTTTAGACACGCTGAAAGCATTGCTGTGTGCGCGTTTCAAGCTTCATTAAGTGACGTTTACCTTGCAATTAAGTGACGTTTACCTTGCAAAAAAATGAAAATTTCAAAAGATAAAGTGACGTTTACCTTGCATGTTGTGACGTTAATTATTAAAGTCACATAAACGTCTAAGAATAATAGAGTCACATAATGAGTAATTTAGTTGTTAAAGATAATGCGTTAATTAATGCGAGTTATAACCTCGATTTAGTCGAGCAAAGATTAATACTTTTAGCGATTATTGAAGCTCGTCAAAGTGGCAAGGGAATTAACGCAAATGACCCATTGATCATTCACGCTGAAAGCTACATCAATCAATTTTCGGCACATAGAAATACTGCATATCAAGCATTAAAAGATGCTTGTGATGACCTATTTGCAAGGCAATTCAGTTATCAGAGCCTTAGCGATAAGGGAAATATCCAGCACCATAAATCAAGATGGGTGAGTGAAGTTATTTATGTTGAGAAAGAGGCGGTTGTTAAATTAATTTTTGCCCCTGCCATCATTCCATTGATTACTCGCCTAGAAGAACAGTTTACAAAATACGATATAGAACAAGTTTCAGGGCTTACAAGTGCTTACGCTGTAAGACTTTACGAATTATTGATTGCTTGGCGTAGCACAGGTAAAACACCCATTATTGAGATACAAAAATTTAGACAAAAACTTGGTGTTCTAGATACTGAATACAAACAAATGAACGATTTTAAAAAGCGAGTTTTAGACATTGCCATAAATCAAATTAATGAAAAAACAGACATTAAAGTTAAGGTCGAACAGCACAAAACAGGTCGTGCGATTTCAGGATTTTCCTTCAAGTTTAAGCAAAAACAAACGGAAATTTCTGAAAAATCAGTATCTCCCCAACGAGATCAAAACACGCCTGACCTATTCACCAAAATGACAGATCCGCAACGCTTCCTATTCGCTCACAAGCTGTCAGAAATGCCTGAAATGAGCAAATACTCTGAGGGTACAGAATCCTTTCAAGATTTTGCGAAACGTATAGCAGACATGCTGTTAGAACCTGAAAAATTTAAAAAGTTTTATCCGCTTTTAGAAAAACTTGGCTTCGGTTCTAAGAAAAATCAATCAACAGTGAAACTGGTTGATCAAGTCAAAACCTACTCTATCGAAGATCATAAATTTATTGCATTCGACCCAAGGGGGAGCGTTCATCTTTCGAGCTGTGCTTTCAGCATTGCACGGGACAAAAGGTACAAGCACTTGAAAAAAGATAGCGAAAAAATGGCAGACTTTGAAAGCAGATTAAAAACGATGCTTCTCGATGAAAAACAACAATCTCAATTTTTTGAGATTTTGAGAGGTGAAACATCAAGGTTTAAACCTAACTAAAATCTCCTCTAAAAAAGATTTCAAAACGCCCCAACTTTTGGGGCTTATTTTTATCTTTTTCAGAGGTCGGTTTTTTGTTTCTCGGAGAGAAACGCGGAAGCGTGCATTCCCTCCTGCTGTCGGAAAATGATAAATCCCCCAAACCGCTAAAAGTTGCCGATCGGCAACTTTTAAAATATCAAATTTTCACACATGGCTTAAAACCGCCTAAAATCGCCTTTAAGCGCACTTTTCTTCAAAACAGGGAAATCTAGCTAAACAGGGCTAAAAACGCCAATAAACGCAAAATAGGAGCATTTAGACCATGAAATTGAGTGATGCTGAAAAAAATAATCGTTTGTCAGAGGTGTTTTTAAAGAAATCAGATCGAGAATATTACGATTTAGAAATCACTGAAGATCATCAAAAACTTTATGATCAGTACGTTTCAGGTGATTTAAACAAGCAAG
>NZ_VPEP01000086.1:0-2285 GCF_013417035.1 Acinetobacter sp. YH16053 | reverse complement strand
CACATTGGTAAAGGACGACCGCATAAATTACCGTTGGAAGATCGTTTGCTCTTATGTATAGGCTTTGTTGCATAAATATTTTGCAAAATACTTATTTTTAAGGAGTTTAAGAAAATTTTAATAAAAAATAAGTATAATAAAATCATAGTTTTAGGTATTTTTGCAACAAAGCCTCTTAGAAATAAAAGAGCATGATGTTTTAAGTATTTAACATAAAATCTCTTATGCGAAATTCCAAGAAGAGCACATCCAGTGCTCTTCTTATTTTTAGATAATAAATCGTTAAAAAAATGATCCATTCTCATTTTAGAACTGGGTGTTTTTTACTCAAAATACTATTTTTTTCCATAACCATAAAAGCCCCCCTTTGAAACATATATTTTTATTGATTATTTTTGTGCAAATTTCCTTGTAAACAGCTGTTTTATGGCAGGAATATAAATAAGAGTTCCTGCGATCTGCGTGCGCGAAAACATCTGAAAATTTGCCAAGTTTAAAAAAGCCTGAGACGATGGCTTTGCCAAAATATGAAATGAGCTTTGTTGTGTTAATCGTGCAACGAGCAAAACTTTCTAAACTTTTTTTTTCGGTTCGTGTGCATGAGACAGCCATCTCATTGCTAAAGACCGTGTAGCTGCATACGTGAGAAATCTAGTTGGTGCGGCTGCGAAGGGCACTGGACAGTGAGATTCTGTTCTTTGACCCAATCACTCTTAATTGGCTGTGACGTATGAACTCGTTGTGAGCCGATCAAATAGTTGGGCGACACTGAAACGGGATCCTTGGTGACAAGGGCAAACCCTGCTTAACAGAGAGTGTGAGTATCTTCATGGAATGATAGATGCGTTAGGAACACACGTTTACCGCTTCAATTCCTTAACAGGGTGGTATGCGTTGCGCACAGGTGGGCTTATGAGAGTATCGCGAGGTACTAGGGGCACGAGGAGAAATCTGGACTGCTCGGTACTCAATGATTAACCAAATTGATTTGTCGTGATGACATATTTGATTAGTTATTGAGATCTATGGATAGCTCAAGCCTGTAACAGTGACACTAAGGAGATCCAAGAGATTGGATCAAGCATGTTGCTTTGCGTAGGTTAAGTGCTTTACCCGTAATGAAATTTAATATCGGTTAATAATGGGAGTTTTCGGAACTCTTACCTCAAAAAAAAGGAATAGCTGATATCAGGTTGAACGGATAAGCGTACTGACCGTCTATTTCACTAGAAATAGACAAAGACTGTTAACGCTAAAGTGGGAATCTCTCAAGCCAATGATTAGATGTGGTGGCTCCACACTATAGGCTTTTGGACCGAAAACACTCCGCGAGAGTGCTATAAGGTTTTATTAATGAGAGAGGGAGAGTTGCTGAATAGATTTAATTTGGTTTTATTTACAGATTAATTAGGTCACTTCGAGCGAATAAAAACGTAAGGGGTGGGTGAACGAAAGGCAATACGGTGCATAACCGGACTGAGAAAACAAAGTTTGTCAGGGGAGAGGTGTGGCAACCTCGGCAGCTATGAAATGCGGCAAGCCTGTTTGGCACGGAAGAAAGTGAATAAACGTTAAACATCCTGATGTAGCGCTCGGATGAATAATATTTCATGAGTAATCATTAAGAAAAGCGCTGGTTACGTTGAAGTTTGCGCTTTGAAATAACCCAGTTGTTCCGGAGACGGATCTGCTGCTGACTGATTTTTGCGATGATGGGCCGCAAGGCTCTAGTGGGATGATGTTATATAAAATCGTGATTGTGGAACTAAAACACAATTTGAAGTGTGTACTTTGTGATGTGTAGAAGTCAGGACCAGCTTAGTCTTGATGGAGGATCCATGAGAGTCGCTTCCACTGGAAACAGTGAAAATGTCGTAAGTTGATAACTGCGAGTTCGTTCTAGTCGCGAACTCAATAAATGATTAGCGTTAAGCGCGTTAGTTTCGTGAATTTGAACACGGAAAATCAAAAAAACAAGGCGGTCTCCTTAGGAGGCCGCCTTACCTTTTCCTGAAAGCTCATCATTTGCGTTTTAAGCACGTTTTCCTCATCGACATAGGATTCATAGTAATCAGTGAAAAAATCGCGCATACCCCCTATATTTTTGCGTTAAATCGCTATATCAGAGCGAGTGTCTACGAGCGAACATCGAAAAAGCGCGCCTAGACTCTCTGAAAAACAATTTTTTAGTATCAAAATCTCAAAAACAGGAAATCACTTATAGAAAAATGATTTCTAGACCGAGCGAAGCGAGTAAAAAAACTTATGAGCGAAGCGAATTCATT
>NZ_VPEP01000085.1:0-2286 GCF_013417035.1 Acinetobacter sp. YH16053 | reverse complement strand
ACTAAAAAAGATAAAAAAAGCCCGAACAGGGATGTTCGGGCTATCAACTAGGAACTACAGCGTTGAATTTTCAAGAGAATTATAACGCATTTCGTATAAGGTGTATTATGTTAATTTTAGAAATATTAAATAAATAGTTAATTGGAGTTATAGCCAAATCTTCTTGTTAATAACGTATTTTTCCACCAACCCTCTCGACTCAATATAACTTTATCGTCTGTTTTAGCTTTAAAAATATCAAGAATTGAATAATAAAAATTATTTTCAATACGCTCTAACGGCAATTGCTGTAATTGAACATTTCCCCGCTAACAGAAATTTACCTACAAAGCATTTTTCATTAATGACTTTAAAAATTATAAGCTCGAAATTCATATTAATTGTTTTTTTAGATTATTTTCATTGTTTTTATTGGTTTCAATAATAGTTGTTTTTTATTTACTATATGATCCGTACAGCAAGTAAATCATTTTTAATGAGATACTTATCACATTTTTTTGGGAAAATAAAAGCTGATTTTTAATTAAGCCAATTTTTTAATTGGAGTAATTTAGAGTAAATTATCTAATTTTTTCTAAATAAATTATGTACTTGCTTGTTTAATGAGCGTATATTTCCTCGCCTACTTTGATCAAAAGTTCATCCACTTTTTAAGGTTAGGCTGAACTTAAATATTGGATTCAATCTCATGAAAAAAATTACATATGTTTCTTTGCTCATTTCATCTGTACTTGGCTTTTCTGCAGCACAAGCAGCTACTGCCCCAACACAGAACTTTGAAGTGAAATTAACAATCAATGAATCGTGTGAATTTAATTCAGCTACAGATATTGATTTCGGAAGTTTAGATCGTTCAACCGACGTAAACCGTACCCAAACAGGTAAATTAACAGCTACATGTACCATTGGCACACCTTATAAAGTGGTACTGGATAGCGAACGTCAAATGAAGCATAAATCTGACAGTACTTCTGTCGTGGCTTATGATTTATTCCAAGATACCGGTGCACAAAAGATCTGGGGTAAAACAGTTGATCAAGCACTAGAGCAAACCGGTACAGGTAAAGCACAAGAGTTGCCTGTCTATGCGAAATTAAAAGGCAACACAAATGTTAAGGCAGGTGTATATACTGATGTTGTAACTGCTAAAATTACTTACTAATTAAGTTATAAGTAAACAAGGAGAGGCTATTGCAAGGTATATTTGAAAAAATATTAAATCGTCAGCATATCTATATGGTGACTCTTTTAGCTTCTTCCTTTTGTTCTTTAGCACAAGCAGCTAGTCTACAAGTATCTCCCATCCTTGTAGAGTTTTCTTCCCAGGAAAAAGCAAAAGAGCTTTGGCTTACAAACACGGGGAAAACAAATATTCGTGCTCAAGTACGTATGCAAGAGTGGACTCAGCTTAATAACCAGGAAATTCTGGAACCGACTAAGAAGCTTATTGCAAGTCCACTTATTACTGAAATTAAACCTGGTCAAAGACAATTAGTACGCTTGATTAAGCCAGCCAATACTAATAGTACTCAGGAGCAGGCATTTCGAGTACTGGTAGATGAGTTGCCAGGAAGTAGTTCCGAGCAAAATAACTCGGGTTTAAATATTTTATTGCAATACTCAATTCCTGTTTTTTATAAGTCTTCGCAACCTCATAAAATTACTCAAGGTCTAACCTCGCTTGATAATATTCAGTTTAAATATACGAACGGCCAGATTTCAGTGTCGAACCGTTCTAGTTCCTATTTACGCTTAAGTCAGTTGAGTTATGTATCCACGACAGGAAATATCGTACCTTTGATATCTGGATTGATGGGTTATGTTTTGGCAGGACAAACGATGTCTTGGAACTTACCAACCAGTCTTCCAGATAATGGTGCAGGAAAGTTCCGAGTAGTTATTAATTCTGATATTAATCAACAGGTTATTCCTGTAAATAAATAAATACTTGATATGATTAGGGCTAATTACTTGAGTGTAATTTTGCTTGGACTTCTTTATGTACAAGAGGGAATAGCAAATGAAGTGACTTCTCAAGAAGTAGATTCGACCATTCAACAGGAACTTTTTTTAGATGTTATTTTAAATCAATCTAACTCAAATATTTTAGGCCATTTTCTCCAACAAGGCGATCAGCTTTATATATCTACAGAAACTTTACAAGACCTTAAATTAACTTTACCTGCTGATCTGCAAACTAATCCTGCAGGCTACTATCTTTTAGAAGACATACCTTCAGTCAAATATAAATACGATAATTCCAACCAGAAAATTTACCTTGATGTA
>NZ_VPEP01000084.1:0-2295 GCF_013417035.1 Acinetobacter sp. YH16053 | reverse complement strand
AAGGTATTGTTTAGTCCATCAGATGAATAGTATCTAGTCTCGTAGCTTCCATTAGGAAAGTAAGAATGATGTATTGATTTGAGATCATTAAAATCATTTGGATCTAAATGTATAAATGGATGACAAAAAGTTCTGCGATGTTCCTTTTTGATTACGCCATCTTTATCAAGTAAGAAATATGGATGTGAGTTATAAAGCTTAAGATAAATAATGAAAGCAATAATTACAGAGATAGATATAACGATTGTCATACTTAGATTTATAAAATATTGAATTTATTTGAATTATAGTTATGAATAACAAAAAAGCCTAACAACTTATTTAAGTTATTAAGCTTTTTGTTTGAAACTTTACTAGCCGTGCCTAGATAAACGATATTTGACTCTTACAGTCTGACCTCGCTTGACGGTGCTGCCGGGCTCTGGGCGTTAGCCCTATCTTTAAAGACCATTGAGCACATGAATGGTCTATCTGTAGTATACAGTTATAAATAAAAGTTTACATTAACTTTTGTGATTTTTAGTGATTTTTGGTGACATTGAATGATTTCTAGTTATTTACTGCCCAGTTTTCCTAAAAGACAGATTGCTTCAATTTGTTCACTTATTTCCATTTCTTTAAGTAAGTTATAAGCACTTGTTAAGGTTGTACCACTTGCCAATAAATCATCGACAAGAAGTATAGATTTTCCTTTCATTTCCGTAACTTTTTCAATTTGAGTCGGATCTATTTTCAAAGGACGAATAAACATTCTGTCCTTTGTTGCGACTTCTTTCATAGAAAAAGCTTTATTGGGATTATTGGTTAGATCTCTTTCGAGGGAGCGACGTAAGGCAATGATATCTTTTTTGTATTTTGGGGTTAATGGAAGATCTTGTAGGTCAGAATAGACTTCGAGAATAGTTTTTTTAGAAAAGATATTATTAAGAAGAACTTGCAAAATTATTGTCCCAGCCGACACAGCTGTAGCTCCTCTTAAAAAAGAGGCTTTTTTTTAATCAAACCCGAGTTGCGCTATGATTTTAGGGATCAATCATCTTGTTTCTCCATATCTTAAACAAGCTGATGCGTTGACCTGTGTCAAATATTCAATCATTAAGCACTTAATCAATTGCCTTGTCGTCACCTCAAAAGTCGCATCAATTGATCGGCTGTTTGAGCAATCAAACCAAACATCAAATGACTCATCACCTTAGCGTGACCTCGATAATAAATCACCCGACCGCCAAACTCATCCTTTAAACGGGCATTACTGCGTTCAGCACTGCTACGGGTTTTATATCGCTGTGCTTCCGCTTTGCAAAATTCTATTTTTTCACCCTGACGCTTGTTGTGATCAATCAACGGAACACGACCTCTTGATCTCACAAACTCTCGAATATCCGTACTACAATAACCTGCATCCATCAGCTCATAACATGCCGTAACACGCTGTTCACTCATCAACGATAACGGCAGGGCAACACGACTATCATGAACGACCGCACCCGTCAGATAAGCACTGATCACTACACCACAACATGCTGTATCTAAATGAAGCTTGTAGCCTTTGGTACTCTCAGAATACCCTTTTGAGTTCGTTTTTGTGCCAACAGAACAGCCCGTAGGTAAATCTCGGAGCATTTCAGGAAGTGTCTGTGTGAGTTGAATCTGAATGGCAGTTAATATTTTAGTGGTCAAGGTCTTAGGCGAGTTGAATGCAGGGCGACCTCGTTTTTTGGCAGGCGGTTTTACAACAGGAGGGAGAACTATTTTCTCAACACCTTCGCGTGCTGGAATCATGGTTGCATCACGGCTAATATGACCGATTAACGTATCCGCAAGATTGGACTTCACCATCTGCTCATGAACGCGAGTGGTTAGTTTACGCGCTGCAAATTCAGCAAAAACACGGCTAAATGTCCCTTCGCTGGGTAGTTTTTTATACAGATTGAAGCCGCAAATTCGCCGCAATCTACGATCAACTTCTAGGCGTTCAATCAAGCCCCGTGTGGTGACGATACCAAGTTCAGCTTTTGCAATAAAGGCACATGCCAAAGCGCAGCGGTCAGCAGGAGGTCTTCCCACAGCACACCCTTGATATTGGTATACCAAGGATTCGATGTCACTCCACTCGAGCACACGAATAATGCGTTCGAGCTTTGAGCTGATGCCGTCTAAATCGGCTGCGACTAAAGGAATAAGTTCGTATTGTAAGGCTTGAAACCGTTGTTTGAGAAAAGGGCGTAATGTAGTATTCATGCTGTAGATGTTAGGGTGTTGGTTTAGAAGCTCATTTTAACATCTACAACTTTT
>NZ_VPEP01000083.1:0-2384 GCF_013417035.1 Acinetobacter sp. YH16053 | reverse complement strand
GTGTACATAGTGCACTAGGTTATGTGCCACCTTTTGATTTTGAAGCAATGTACTATGATAAAATTAATCCGTTAGGTCAGGTGGCCTAACTTAAATAAAAAGTCTCCGACAAACCCGGTACGGTTCACAAAGAATATTTAGCCACATTCCGTATAACACAAGACTAAGGTCATTCTCTTGATAATCCCTCCCTAAAAAATAATATGCATTAAATAAAGTCTCTTTTATATCTATTCGTGAATGGATCTGGCTTACCTAGTATTTTCTTCCGATCCATCATTTGCAGAGTTTTGTCATCGCCGTATCGTTGATATTGTCACCTTCATTCATTCCGATGAACTTTCCCTCTTGGTCAAAATCAACACGAGCAAAGTAATGTTTAGCTCCACCACAAATATTCACACGACTCACTAATGAGTATGTGACAATCCCTTTAGGGCTAACATGTCGCTGGTATTCCAATAAATTGATATGATTGCTGAATTCGTTCTTATGAGGATTAAAGCGTAAGGACTGAAAATCATTCAATTTACGAATCGAATAAATATCCTTTTCCTTCTCTTTAGAAAGTTCAAAGAAACCATCTACCGCTTTGGTATTTAGAGAAATTAACTGCAATAAAGTCATTGGCGGTTGAGCGTAATGTCCAACAAATTCGCATGGTGAATCATCATAATCTCGTGCCCCAACCCAGGTTAGGACAAAATTATGGAATACGCCAAAACCATCAAACACGAGAGCAGATGAAGTAGTGTCATCAAAGCTGCCACATTTAACGTTATTGTGTTCTATCACTCGACCAGCACCCAGATCGTCAAAATCATTATAGAGATGATACGAATATTGTTCTATTTTCCCGGTCGCCTTAATTTTAGAGGGGTAATAGTAAGTCCTTCGAAGTTCAGATTCGTCAATCAAATTATAAATGTGAGCGCCTCTATCTGATTTGTTCGAGTATTCATCAGCTTCTAAAACATTGAATTTAATTGGTGCTCCAAACTTTGGATCAATATTGTATAACTCAGTATCTAAAGCATGTGCTGTTGAGCCAGCTGCAAGAGCAATCAAAATTATTAGTTTTTTCATATTGATCTTACCCATCACTTACAAAATGATGTCAGTGCAGCATCGAATTTCGATTCAACTTCATCGATTTCAATGAATTTTCCATTTTGGTCAAAATCAATTCGAGTCGTGTACGTCTTAGCAGGGCTACATACATGCAAATGATTCATGACTGAGTATGTAATCTTCCCTCTTGGACTAACAGAACGCATGTACTCAAACTGGTGAACCATTTTACGGAACGGATCTAAAGTATCTTTAGTTGGCTTGAATCGAATTGTTTTGAATTGATCACTGTTGTAAGTCAAAGAAATATCTTTTTCTTTTGCTTTATTCAATTTGAAGAAGCTATCAACCGCTTTAGTATTTAGGGTGATTAAGTTTAACCAGACTGGCCGTTTTGATAATTTATTCTGGTAATTACAGGCTTCACCATCATAGCTATATTTTGGTGAATTTGCCCAATAATTTGAAATAGATTCTAGTTTGCCATAGGCATTAAAAATGATGGTTGACGAGGTAGTTTTATCATCATTTTGACAGTTCACATGGTCGTGACCAATCAATACTATAGGATTCAGTTCACCGTTGTAGTTGCTGTTACTTCCTAATGAAAATTGTTCGATTTTCCCAGTGCCATAATTTTTGGATGGAGCATAGACAGCCCACTCGTAATCATCATTCCGATCTTCCTCAACAATTTCAGCTTCTTCAGTGGAAGCAGATAAATAGAAGTTCGCATCGATTACATTAAATTGTAATGGCTCTACAAATTTAGCATCAAATTTATACTGATATTTATCAAGTGCGAATACGGATGAACACGCAACCACAGAGCTTAAAATTAGAAGTTTTTTCATAAGTTTTCACAAAAAATCATACAATTATATTATACAGAATCATAATTTCATTTAGATTAAAAGGGCTATGTGTGTCTAGAATTTCGGTGGCTATTCAATGCTTCCAATTACTAACGCACTAGCTTTTTTACTAAAAAAGCTATCTATTCCAATTAAATCTTAAGATAAACAAATTAATTGAAATAGTGAATTTTCAATTGTTTGAGAAATAAATGGCTTAAATCTAGTGTGCGGTGTAGAGCCACCACCCATAACATCGTTTAACCAAAAATTTCTTTTCGCATGTTTAGTTATTTTTGTCAACTTATAGAAAGGTGGTTTAGAGATAATAATGAACCGTACCGGGTTTGTCGGAGACCAAGCTTTCTGAGAGAATGTCCCGATGAAAAAAGTAAAATATACCCCTGAAATCAGAGAAAGAGCGGTTCAATTATTGATTGAATCCGAGAAAGATTATCC
>NZ_VPEP01000082.1:0-2388 GCF_013417035.1 Acinetobacter sp. YH16053 | reverse complement strand
GGAGCTAAAAACAAGATCAAAAAGTAGTACTACCCTAATGACTCCTGAACCTGATATCGGACTCTATCGTGACAGCTATGCAAATTTCATGAATACCCATGCAAACCGCAGGCAACCGCAGCAGCTTTACTTTACTGCCAAACACCAGACTGGAATCCGAAATCCGGAAACATGTCTGACTCTTTTCATTGAAGGATATGATTTGGAGAAAAAGAAAATTACCCTGAGCGAGGGTGGCTATTTTCTGAAAAATGACAATGGAGAAGTTGCAGCTGGATGGACCTTTAGCAAACTGCTCAATCACTGGAAGAATAAACATACCAAAACCTGCTATGTTTCCTACACTAACCTCAAACTTGAAGGCTCTACCTATTACCAGTTTGGCCCAAAGGTGTCGCTGGCTAAAGGAGCAAGTATTGAGAAATTCCTGGATGCCCTGGCGACAGGAATAGTGGTTCATGATCCTGGATGCAAATATGCCCTAGATGTGAATACAGGCAAATGGAAACAGAAAAAACGCAACCAGTTCAGGGTGTCAGCAGTCAATTCAGCTTGTCTATATGATGAATACAAGGAGCTTGACCTGTCATCAGATAAATAAGTATGGCTGTATTACTTGAAAAATCATCTGTCTCTTGGAGTGTCACGTATTTCAAGAAACTGTCTGTCACCTGCAAGCCAGTCAGCAATTGTACTGACTACTTTTTCCGGATCTTTTTTGGCTCCCCGAATACTGCATTCCCAGACAATGCAGACTCGCCAATTACTAGCGCGCAGGATATCTACAGCTCTGGAATCATTCGCCTGATTACGGCAGATTTTTTCCTGCCAGAATTCCGTCCGCGTTGCCGGTAACCTGAAAAGATGACAATTCTGATGACCATGCCAGAAACAGCCGTGTATAAAAATCACTGACCTGTATTTTGGCAAAACAATATCAGGTTTTCCCGGAAGATCTTTTACATGAAAACGATACCGAAATCCTTTTTTATGAAGCAAATGTCTGACTAATAATTCAGGCTTTGTATTGCTACCTTTGATTCCAGCCATCATACGGCTGCGTGTAGATGGATCAACAATGTCTACCATCTATCTCTCCT
Organism: Acinetobacter sp. YH16053; assembly: GCF_013417035.1. NCBI lineage: Bacteria > Pseudomonadati > Pseudomonadota > Gammaproteobacteria > Moraxellales > Moraxellaceae > Acinetobacter > Acinetobacter sp. YH16053. The sequence continues at coordinate 1,288 of NZ_VPEP01000082.1, read as the reverse complement.
AAGCTATATTCGAAACTTAACAGAATAAAACTTCAACAATATTATTTATATTGCACATTTTTCATTTAATTATAAGTACTCGTGTCTAGCTAATATTTAACATAAAAACTCTTATACGCAACCCAGGTTAATCCTGGGCTTTCTGTTCAATCTCATCATTGGTCGAGAATGTGTCTGGATTCGTGAGATTGATGTTTTCCTGGCATTGATCGCATACCAACAGTCCTGCAAAAAGCTGTACATTTTTTCTTGATTGGCAAAGAGTACAAGCCTTCGGAAACATTATTGTATTTGCTGTAGTAGTGATATGAGTGCTCATCACAATTCCTCGAATAAGATTTCTTACTATCTTCTCTTAAACTTCAACGCTTGAGTATTGAAGAAGGTCCATTTTTGGAACTTTTGTAGAAAATAGGTATAGAACTCACTGATATTGAATACTCTCAATTTTTTAACTACTTTTAATGTCTAAAATAAGAAATCAATTTAGGCTCTAAAGCCTCACTTAAAATCTATCAACTGAGTGGTTTTTACAGGTTTAAATTTCTAAAAAATACATCATGTATAATTTATTAAATTGACCGAATTGACAATTTTGTGGCTTATCGAAAAGTGCGCAGATTATTTTAATTAATTTTCATTAACTTATGCTGATTTTATAGCTTTTACTGCGCAAACTCAGTTTTCATGAACTGCGCAGGGTATTTATTTATATATATTAATAGCTTACGCTCTTTTTTCCCATTTTTCGAGCGCAGATGCCTGCGCACCCTATTTTTATTTAAATAACAGTTACTTACGTAATTCTTATTAGATTTTTGAGCACAGAGAAGAGCGCAGCAAATTAATAAATAAAATCAATAACTTATTTTAAAAAATGCGCTTTTTGCTGCGCAGCTTTCTAACACACAAAATAATTACCCAAACCCTTACAGCATAAGGATTTGAAGGTTGTCATCGTTAGATGCGTGGTGTGTGACAAAAAAATCCCGGCGTGTGCCGGATCCTTGATTGGAAAATTGGCTAAAGTGACGTAGGGCCAGTGCTTGGTTTTGCATGGAAAAAAGTATTTATTTCCTGGTTTAGAAAAACGTAAAAAAATCAATTTTTTGTCCCTTCATCCAGGTTAAAAATTTCAACCCAAAACTTTAATTATGAAAAGCTTCATAGAACGCGTTCAAATGCGATTTAAGAGCCTTTACCTAAAAAACATAGATCTCATAGTGAAAAACAGAAAACAGCTCAAAAAACGCAAATGAGAGCGAAATAAAGAGGTATTTTGACTTTA
>NZ_VPEP01000081.1:0-2414 GCF_013417035.1 Acinetobacter sp. YH16053 | reverse complement strand
AGAGAGAGAGATCATTTTGATTTCATTACACCAAGTGAGCGTTCGCAATATGGTTATCTCCGATATGCGTCAGAGTTTTGGCTTGGTACTTTTGTTATTGATATTGATAGCAATGTAGCAGCCAGTATCGAGGAAATAATCAAATTAAACCCTGATTTACCTTTGCCTAATCTGATTGTCAAAAACCCTGTAAACGGACACGTTCAGCTCTATTACTGTCTGCGAAATTCAGTCTGCATTGATGAAAAAAATAAACGCTATAGCAAGAAAGCGGTTGTGCTATTGAATGCAGTAAAAACACGCCTTAAAGAGCTTCTAAACGGTGATTTTGCACATAGAAATTCAGTCGCCAAAAATCCGCATAGCAGCATGTGGCGAGTATCTACTATGCGAGTACAGCCGTATCAGCTTGCTGAACTTGCGAGAATCACACGTATATATGAGCGTCCAGTGATACGCCCTATGCTATTCACTCCAAATTCAGCGAAAGCGGTCAAATTAAGCAAAAATATAACAGTAGGGGAGCGTAACAATTGGCTGTTTGAAACAGTACGGCATCACGCTTATAAGTTGTATTTCAAACATGGCGAGGACTGGACAAAACGCCAGTTTATGTCTTGCTTGTTTGATTTCATGAATAAACTCAATCTTGAGAAGTGCAAAACGCCACTGGTTGAGCGTGAAGTGCGTGAAATCTGCCGGAGTATTACCCGTTTTTGTTATGAGCGTTATAGCTACTCTGAAAACACTAACGATGTGCTACGCAAGATCGCAAAACAGTTAGGAAGAAAAGGTGGAGCAGCAAAAGGTAAGTCATACGCAAAACAACGCAGAAAAGCCCTCTCGCTGCATCGCAAAGGCTTATCTGTTGCTGAGATTGTAAATACTACTCAACTGTCTAAATCTACTGTCTATGCGCTAATTAAGAAGCATAAAAGCCGCATTCAGAAAAACAGAAAATCAGTAGCAGTTAAGCCGGGTCTAAAGCAGAAATCTGTTTTTCCAAATAGCTATCAGTATGGGGTCTGTTCTCTGGCGCCTGTTCCCTATATATCCAAGCAAGATTGCGAAGCAATATTGCTCACCATGACTAATAAACATTCTCTTTTTAGATTTTTAACTTCTATGTCTATGGGCGTCGGGTGGTTGTGGGCAAAATCAAAACCTGTGATATAAGCTTGTGGGCAAGTTGTGGTACAGCTATGCTTTTCCACAACTTGTCCATAAGCCTTATTCACAGACCAGTTTTGATGTTCGCTTGCGATTGTCCATAATCTTGTAACGACTAATTAAATACGGGCCTAATCCCAGATAGCCTTTGATCAGGCAGCCAATATTCTGACGAATCTTGCCTGCGCTAGATCAACATGCTATTGTGATTAGCCAGCACACACAAAGGGGACTTTCTTCGCTTCGCTTGAAGATTCCCTTTTGTGGCACTGGATCAGGGGCTTCACCCCCGACACCCCCGAAAACCGCCCAAAGAAAAAATCATAGATTTTCCCTTTGTCCGGTTACCGCCGAGGATTGGATTTAGTCATGACAAAACAAGACGTAGTGAAAAGACAGAAGGAAATCAAAATCCGTTTGACGGATGAAGAACATGAAAAGCTTTTGAAGCTATGCACTAAAGCCAGTCTAGCTAGTTGGATGCGTGAAACTTGCTTAGGTGAAAAACAGCCAAAACGTAATCAGATCCGCGAAGTAGATCCTCAGTTACTCAGACAACTTGCAAGTATTGGTAATAACCTGAACCAGATTGCCAGAATCATGAATCAACAGAGCAAAGCTAATTCTGCGATAGACCGAATTGCTGTTATTACTGCTTTAGCAGGCGTAGAGCGAGAATTACAGAGATTGCACGATGATCATAAAAATACATAGTCGTGGTGTGGGTGGTGGCTGTGGGCCCGTTGATTATTTACTTGGCAAAGACCGAGATCGGGAAGACGCAAGGCTAGACCGTGGCGACCCTGAACAAATGATTCAGCTGATTGATAGCACTAACTTTGCTCAGAAATATACGTCTGGCGTTTTATCGTTTGCCGAGCGTGATTTAGATGAACACCAAAAGCAACAGATCATGGATAGCTTTGAACGTGCATTACTTCCTGGACTAGATAAAGACCAATATTCAATTTTATGGGTACAGCACCAGGATAAAGACCGCCTGGAATTAAATTTTGTCGTTGCCAATGTGGAATTGCATAGCGGAAAACGCCTACAGCCATATTATGACAAGGCAGACCGTCCACGTTTAAACGCTTGGAAAGACTTAGTAAACGATCATTACCAGTTAAAAGACCCTAATGACCCTTTGAACAAGCGTGAACTATGTACACCCAATAATTTACCTAGAACCAAAATTGAAGCGTGTGAAGCTATTACAAACGGGCTTTTAAGCGTAGCGGAAC